>DROB01000303.1 GCA_011321985.1 Gammaproteobacteria bacterium
ATTCATCGCTATTTGTACTGCCTGCGCCGCGATCTCCGAAGCTTCTTCAGCAACGGCGATCAGAGCGGGCTCCGCTACGGTAGTACCAAAACCGAGGCAAAAGGCGAAACTTAACAACCAGAACACACTGCCTTTACTGGCAAAAGCATGAGCCATGGATTCACCGACAGGAAACAATGCCTGCTCCAGACCGAAGATAAAAAATGTCAGTCCCATAATGACGAAAACCAGGCCGATAATAATCTGTAGAATGTTATCCGGCACCTGCTGCAGGACGAATAACTGAAAAAAAGCAATCACCAGAATAATCGGCAACAAATCACGAAAGCTGTTGAGCAAAGATCTCAGAAAAAGATGGAAAGATCGCTTCAAAGCTTTAACCTTTATTCTCGTGAAGAAAATTATTACAGGTGGGGCTCATGATAAAGGCCTGATGTCAAAAAAATCATGACTATTATCAAGCACAGCCTCTATCAACCGAGTTTTCTCTATACCCATGTGGTTCGCTACAGCATCCGCTATATGAGGCATGAAACATGGTTCATTGCGATTCTTCACTACCGGCTTTCCCTCCAGATCGCGGGGCAACAGGTAAGGTGCATCCGTCTCCAGCATTATCCTGTCCAACGGCACCTGCTTTATGGCCTGCTGCAAAGATAGTCCTCTTCTTTCATCACAGATCCAGCCGGTCACACCGACATGCATGTCCAGCAGATTGTAGTCATTCACTTCTTCGATGGTCCCGGTGAAGCAATGGACGACGGCCTGTTTTAATTCACCACGGCAGCCTTTCATGATCGATACCAGATCCTGATGCGCCTCTCTCTGATGCAGGAACACAGGTTTCTGCAGATCGATCGCTATTTCGAGTTGTGCTTCAAAAGCACGGATCTGTTCTCTGCGACTGGAAAAGTTACGATTGAAATCAAGGCCACATTCTCCTACCGCAACGACATTTTTATGAGCCAACATCTCTCGCAGCTCACTACCTGTATCGCTGGAATAGTCGCTGGCATGATGTGGATGCAAACCTGCGGTCGAATAACATATGGTGTCATACTGTTGCGTCAACTCTATCGCTCGGTCGCTGTGCTCTATATCCGTACCAGTAATGATCAATTGTTCGACACCTGCCAGTAGTGCACGCTCGATGACCTGTGCCACATCCTTTTTAAACGAACTACCGGTCAGATTTACACCGATATCAATAAATTTATTCATATCAGTTATCATAACAGCCTGTTCACCGAAAAACACCGTAGACGAATGACAATCATCTCTCAAAATTCAAGCAACACATCTATCGCTGTCGTCTGCTTTTCAAATCTGCGTCGACAACAGACAAAAGATTTTTGCCTGCGTAATGGATACCCCCTGATCAATAAAAAAGATAAGCAATATGAGTTGCTATTGTTACTGCACGATGATCTGATCGAATTATATGACAGCCAGCTAAACACGACCATCTCTATCGACTTCCTGAAGGGTTCACTAGCCCATCGTCACCGGTTCGGTGGTGGTCGTGGTCAGGCCATCGCAAAAGCTGTCGGTTTAAAATCGGCAATCACTCCCACCGTTCTGGATACTACGGCAGGTCTCGCTGGTGATGCATTCGTACTGGCAACACTGGGCTGCCCGATAACCTTGATAGAACGCTCTCCCATACTTTTTTGCCTGTTAGAAAATGCACTTGAACGGGCTACACTGAATGAAACTTTTCAGCCAATCACGCGACAGGGCTTCCATATCATGCAATGCGACGCGAATGACTACATAAAAGAGCAGCGGGTAAAAAAACAGACTGCCCCTGATGTGATCTACATCGACCCGATGTACCCTGACCGCAAAAAATCAGCATTGGTCAAAAAAGACATGCAGATATTGCAGCGACTTCATGGAAAAGATGACAATACCGATGAACTATTAGACAATGCGCTATCGTTTGCGAAAAAACGTGTCGTAGTCAAACGCCCGGCATATGCAGGACCTCTCAATGATAGAAAACCTGATACCAGTATCAAAAGTAAAAAAACACGGTATGATATTTATACTATAGAAAAGATGCTATAAAAAATGAGATAACAGGAAACAACGAAATGTCAGAACAATATAAAGAAAGACACTCCGAGCAGGCTCAGGGCAGACAGAAACCTGAACGGCGTAGCGCATGGCTAGACAAACATCAGGCCAGCCAGCAGGGTGATGTCATTTATGTACTCAGGACAACACAGCAACATCACGTCATGCTAGGCATGATGGCTGATCAAAAAGCCAATATAATCCTGGGTGCTTTTCTTATCTTTATTACAGTGACCCAGAGCGTGCTTGAAAAGTACAATGCATATA
>DROB01000304.1 GCA_011321985.1 Gammaproteobacteria bacterium
CCATCTACCTGTTACTCGCCTTTAAAACATCATTCAATGATAAAAACTGGCAGTCGGTTATCGACCCACAGCTAATGCCATTCGTATTGAGTAAAAGTGGTGGAAAACGTCGACGTTACCCTTTATTACTGGTTTTTATCGCCGCCAGCCTGTGTATTACTGCCCTTGCCGGCCCGGTCTACAAGAAATTACCGCAACCTGTCTATAGAGAACAGTCAGCTCTCGTCGTACTGCTGGATCTATCACAGTCGATGAATGCGACGGACATCAAACCCTCACGTCTGGCCCGGACAAAACTCAAGTTACTCGATCTATTGAAGACCAGAAAAACCGGACAGACAGCATTGATCGTTTATGCTGCCGATGCCTTTGTCGTCACACCACTAACCGATGATAATGCCACTATAGCCAATCTGGTGCCCTCACTGGAAACGACCATGATGCCAGCACAGGGCAGTAACTTATCCAATGCTCTGGCAAAAACTGTCTCGTTGTTCTCTCAGGCAGGTATCATCAAGGGAGATATCCTGGTGATGACCGATGGTATTCATGCACGCGATGAAGATGCCATAAAAAAAATCACCTCACAGGGTCATCAGTTATCTATCTTTGGTATCGGCACCACCACCGGTAGCCCGATACCCATCACAGATTCAGAACAGGGCGGTTTTTTACTGGATGACAACAATGCCATCGTCATCCCTAAACTAGAGCCAGAGAAACTACAGCGTTATGCACTCGAAGGTGGCGGTCTGTACATATCGCTACAGGCCGATGACAGTGATATCAATAAATTAGTGCGCCTGTTCGAATCGAAAAACTTGAAACGAGAGAATGATATAAACGGTCCGCAGGAAAGGAACGATTCCGGCACAGATAACTCTGCCGACCTGTGGCAGGAAGAAGGCCACTGGTTGCTACTGCCACTGCTGTTCCTTGCCGCATTGTGGGCACGAAAAGGCTGGATAGCGGCTGTTACTTTTTTTGTACTCTCTTTCGTGCAGCCGGTGTACCAGCCTCTCTACGCCGCCGCCATCGACACCGATCACCTGTGGCTCAGTGCCGACCAGTCAGCGATGAAAGCCTTTGATGAAGGCGACAATGATACTGCCGCAGAAAATTTTACCCGGCCCGAATGGAAAGCCAGCGCCTATTACCGTAATAAAAATTTTGAAGCCGCCGCCGAGACATTAGAAGGCACGAAGAGCAGTGATGGTTTCTACAACCTGGGCAATGCCCTGGCCAGACAGGGGAAATATGAAGAAGCCATCAAAGCCTACGATAAAGCACTTGAACTAAACGAAAAAAATGCTGATGCAACTTATAACCGTGATCAGGTAGAACAGGCCCTGAAAAAACAGGAGAAAGATCAAAAGCAACAGCAGGGACAAAACCAGGACGATAAGGAAAAAGGCGACCAGAAACAGGATCAGGATGAGCAGGAACAACAAGACCAGGATCAGCAAGACAAGAATCAGAAAAATCAGGACCAGCAGGATAAGAAACAGCAGCCCAGTGGTAAACAAGGGCAACAGGAAGACAACCCTGACAATAAAGATTCCGAGCAACCATCCTCTGATACTGAAAAGTCCCAGTCAGAAGAACAGAAAACCGATGATGAGTTAAAACAGCGTGATGCTGAAGAAGAAAAGAAACAGCAAGAGCAGGAAAAACGCGAATACGAAAAAAACAAAAATCAACAGGACAATAAAAATCCAGACAAAGAAAAAGATAAATCAAAGGAACAAAAACAACAGGAGCAACAACAGGATACCGAGGATAAACCGGTAGAAAATAAAGATTCTGAAGAGAAGCCTGCAGAGGTCGAAGTTAACCCCACAGAGGCTTCGATCACAGAAGACGAAAAAGCTACCGAGCAGTGGTTAAAACGGGTACCCGATGACCCGGGCGGTCTGCTACGACGAAAATTTCTCTACCAGTACAAACAACTACCTGACCAACATGATGATAAAGAACCATGGTAAGTAATAAACAGATGAACAATATCCGATGCACATCGAACAGACAATACCTTATCTATGGTCTGTTCGTGATCAGCACGCTATTCAGCAGTATCGCCGCTGCTGCCAATATCACGGTGAGCACCAGCCGCAATCCGATCTCACTCGATGATTCATTCCACCTGATATATGAAGCGAATAGCAGTGTCGATGAAGACCCAGACTTCACTCCCGTATACAAAAATTTTGATGTACTGAGTAGCAGCCAGAGCACCAACATGCGTTCGGTCAATGGCAGCTGGGATCTGAAAAAGACCTGGGATTTAACCGTTATAGCAAAAGACATCGGCCAGTTCACCGTGCCCCCTATCAGTTTCGGTAAAGATGTCAGCCCTGCGATACGCATCACCATCATCAATAGCTCATCGCCCAACAGTGTCTCACCCAGCGGACAGGCAAGCATACCTGCGAAAATATTTCTCGAGACAAGCATCGATAAAAAAACGGGCTGGGTTCAATCGCAGTTCGTCTATACCGTTCGCCTGTTACGAACCGTGAGTATAGCCGGAGCAAGCCTGACTGAACTCACGACCACTGATCCCGATGCGATAACACAAATGATCAGTGAAGATAACTACCAGACCACCCGTAACGGTATCCGCTACGAAGTATTCGAGCGCCGTTACGCCATCTTCCCGCAGAAAAGCGGGGAGCTGAGGATCAACCCGGTGGTGTTCGAAGGTCGAGTCAACTCGACACAGGCCCGATCTATCTTTGATCAGTTCCGCATGAGCGGTCAGATGAAACGCCTGCGCAGCAAAGCGATAAACATCACCATAAAACCTGCACCGGCTACGATCAATCTACAGGACTGGTTACCCGCCAGTGATCTACGGTTGATCGAAGAATGGTCAGATGACACACAGGATTTAAAAGCAGGAGAACCTGTGACCCGCACGATCATGATCGCTGCGGAAGGTCTGACAGGTGTTCAACTGCCAGACCTGCCGTTTGATGATATCGAAGGCATGAAACAGTATCCCGATAAAGCTGTCATCGAAGATAAACCGGATACTACCGGCATCACGGGCTATAAACAGATAAAAGTCGCTCTCATCCCGGCTAAGGCTGGCACATACATATTGCCCGAAGTAAAACTGCAATGGTGGAACACCAGGACTAACAAAAAAGAGATTGCACGCCTTCCTGCAACCAGCATAAAAGTAACAGGCAGTGCCACCAGTGATACTCCACCCGCACCCATGAAGTCTGATGAAATACCGACTCCAGTTAAACAACCTGCTACCACCGATAAAACGCTGGCAAACCAGACCTTGATTGATGACAGCAAACCCTACTGGAAATGGCTGGCCCTGTTTTTTGCTCTCGCATGGTTACTGACGCTCATCCTGTACTTCAGGAAGCCCCTCTCAAGACAGAAACCACAAAAAATCAGGCCGCCTGTTTCTACGCAATCGATCAGGGCTCTGGCCTCTGATGTGGAAAAAAATGCAAGAAAGAATGATGCAACAAACACCAGAAATGCATTGATCGAATGGGCCAGACTTGCATATGGCGACAGTGATATCACCAACCTGTCTCAGATAAACAAATATTGTTCACCTCGACTCGAACCATTTATCCGTCAGTTAAATGAAGCCCTGTATAGTACAGAAGAAAAAAACTGGGATGGTAAAGCATTATTACGTGTGTTTAGTGAGGAGAAGCCATTGAGTGAAAAACAAAAGAATGAGTCGTC
>DROB01000305.1 GCA_011321985.1 Gammaproteobacteria bacterium
TACGTTTGACATACAGTTTTACGCCACGTTTATGATCACGATCAAACAGGTCAAAAGGCGGGTTCGTCGGAATGTACAGCAGCGATGTGTAATTTTGATTACCTTCAACTTTTGAATGTATCCAGCTCAATGGATCGGAAAAATCCATGCTGATATGCTTATAAAATTCCTTATATTCTTCGTCTGTGATATCGCTCTTGTCACGTGCCCATAATGCGGATGCAGCATTGACTCGCTCCAGCTCGGTAATCACATTACCCTCATCATCTTTCTCAGGTTGTCCTTCCTCATCTCTCACCTGCTCCAGCATCAGAACCGGGATAGAGATATGGTCGGAATATTGCTTGATGATGTGTTTCAGACGGTGTTCGCTGGCAAATTCTGTTTCACCTTCTTTCAGATGCAGGATGACCCGGGTACCACGTTCATTTTTTTCGATGCTCTCAAGCGAAAAGCTGCCCTCACCATCCGATTCCCATCGAACAGCCTCATCGGCATCCGCGCCCGCACGCCGGGTTTCAAGTATGACTTTGTCAGCGACGATGAAGCTGGAATAAAAACCCACACCAAACTGGCCGATCATCTGTGCATCTTTCGCCTGATCACCCGTCATCGCATCGAGGAATTTTCTTGTTCCAGAACTGGCAATGGTCCCCACGTTATCGATCACTTCCTGACGGGACATACCGATACCATTGTCACTTATTGTGACGGTTTTCGCTTCTTCGTCATATTCCACCTGAATCGCTAATTCAGCATCACCATCATACAGGCTGTCATCGGCCAGGGCCTCGAAGCGCAGCTTATCGCAGGCATCCGAGGCATTCGATACCAGCTCTCGCAGGAAAATCTCCTTGTTTGAATATAACGAATGGGTCATCAGATGCAGGATCTGACGAGCCTCAGTTTGAAATTCGAGGGTCTCTTTACTCGCTTCAACGCTCATTTTTTACTCCGAAAATAGAAATTTTAATAAGAATTCAATTGATTTCGTTGAATATAAGGATGAAATTGCTATTATCAAGGTATTATTTAAGAAATTAGTTAAAAAAGATACTCATCTAATCCTCTAAATAAAAGCCCTGGCCTGCTCTCTCTGGCCTGTGTTCTGGCTGCCTAAATGTCCTAAAAGCGGATGCTATCAAATTCAAGGATGCACCTTTAGCCACAGGATACGATAACTTTGAAAAACCTACTCATATACACCCTGATTTTGTGCTCATTTTCAGTGAATGCAATCGCTGCAAAATATAGCCTGGCTATACAACCTGTATTACCCGCAAAACAGATCGAAAAGAACTATCTGCCTCTGGCCCAATATCTCTCAAAAAAAACCGGCCATACGTTTACCATCACCTCTTACCGTGATTTTTTAAGCTACTGGATCAAGATGAAGAGAGGAAAAGATATGGACTTCGTGCTGGACGCAGCACATTTCACCGATTTTCGCATCAAACGAAAAGGCTATCGAGCTATCGTAAAACTTCCTGACACCGTAAGCTTCACCGTCGTCACAGGTGAGGATAACTTTGTTTTCGACATGGAAGAACTCATCTCCAAACGTATCGCCACCATGCCATCGCCCGGTCTCGGTGCAGTCCGGTTGAATTCGATGTTCCCAAATCCGGTGCGCTTACCCTTTTTTATTCAGGCGAGTGACTCGATCGACGCGGTAAACAAGGTTCTTGATGGTTCGGTCGATGCTGCGATCATACCCAGTCCACTAGTGAATAATTTCGATAGTCTAAATTCGGTCATCTCAACCGATCCTGTGCCACATATGGCCCTCTCAGCATCGCCCGATGTTCCCGATGATGTTGTTCAATCGGTGAAAAAGGCCTTGCTCGATGCTCCTAATACAGTGGAAGGTAAAAAGATGTTGGCCGAGATGAATTTCGAACCTTTCCAGGATGCCAACCAGGAGATGTATGCCGGTTATGCCAAATTACTGGACGGTGTTTTTGGTTACTAGGGTACATCTGAAAAACACCAAACCCGTCACAGGTGTACGCCTTCCCGGGCTAACAGGCTGCGTTTTATTTCAAGCAGCTTGCCTGACTTTGCCCCATCATAACCACCAATACCTGTAGCAGCGATAACACGGTGACATGGAATGATGATAGGCAGTGGATTATTACGACACGCATTCCCGACCGAACGCGGCGATGTATCCAGAATCTTTGCTATATCACCATAGGTACGCGTCTCACCATAGGGGATCTCCTGTAGCTGATGCAGAACTTTTCCCTGAAAGGGAGTGACATCCAGCTGGAAATCGATCTCGATATTTTTTATCGCAGATCGAGCCTGCAGCATCTTTTCGATCTTCTGTTTAACACTCGTGAATAGCTTACCCGTAGGTGCTTTAAACTCTTCTTCATCCATATAGCTGACACCGATCAGCTTTGAATCCAGAAACCGCAGGCCGATCGTCGCCAGATCAGTGGGAAATATAACATCGTATCGTTTGTTATCTACTCGCATAATGTATATTAGCCCAAACGCGAACAGATAGTTATTAAAAGGCTGCTCCCGACGCAAAGCGGACGTTGAAAGATTTAGAAACATTTTTGCCGTATGTCCGCCGCCGTAAGCGGCCTTTTTTCCTAAGACAGGCTTTTAACCAGCACTGATAATGCCCGTACGATCAGCTCTGAAGCGTTACACCTGATGCCTGCCTGCATCCTCTTTTCTTTTATCGGTACCTTTCAACAAGCGTATCTTCTGCAGGTTCTGATTGATCAGGGCTTTTCGTGAGTCACTCGCGGTGATCAGTAACAGATCAGAAAATACCGTTTCTGCATCACTGTAGATCTCTGCAAGCACCAGTGATCTACCTGCCTTAAAGCGTGCTGACTGCGCCCACAGATCATTTTCTTCACCTGCGATCGCACGTGCTGATTCGAGATAGAACAAGGCCGCCTGATCATATCTTTTTAAAGAAAAATAGGATTCTGCTTTCCAGAAGTATATCTCGCGTTTTAACTTGTCATCCAGTCCCTCGATGTAGAGCAGATCAAACAGGTTAAGTGCCTGCTGGTGTTGCTGTACTGTCTGAAAATCAAAGACTACCTGGATATACCGGTCCAGTTCCGCATGTGTTATGGACGGTTTTTCCATAAAAGTCTTACGGATCAATTTTTCACTTTGCCCGGTATCGCCCTGCAATATCAGTACGCGTGCTTTTCGCATGCGCCATTCGAACAACGTTTTCCCCTGCGGAGGTTCCGGTAAACTCTTCATTATTATTGCCGCTTCAGAATAATCCCCCTGTGATAATAGGTAATCGACCAGCCGGTAACGGACCTCGTCAGGCAACACGCTGACATCCGGGACCTTGCTGCTATGAAGATATAACTGGTTAATCAATTCCAGGCCGTTATTGCGCCGCTCGATTATCTCCACGATGGTCTGATGCTGCTGCTTTTTGGTCTCAAAGTTTTCTGTCTGTAATACCAGTGCGACATTGAGAGCCAGAGCTTTCTCGGTCTCGTTCTTGATCAGTTTATCCGAGAGCTTCTGCCATTGCTCATCATTTCCGAATAGCAGCCCTTCCTTATTTGCAATCGCCAACCCTCGTTCATTGTATTTTTCCCATAACTCATCGGCACTCACCCGATAGTTGTCATCGAACAACGGATATTTAAGATCAAGTGATAGCATCGCCTCCAGGTTCAGTATCTGTGCTTTTCGATCAGACAATACCTGCGAAGCCAGATATGCCACATAGGAATAGGCCCAACGTGCCGGATGACTTAATATCTGCCCATCCAGTCGTTGCCGCATATCATGAGCGATTTCTACGGCCTGTTTCGGGTTATCTTGCAACCGTGCTATCAGTAATAATGCCTCTACATCGATCGCCTCTTCTGACGAAATCTGCTCTAATAACTTTATTGCCTGTTGCGGTCGATGCGTTCTCATCAAGACCTGAGCCTGCAATAATACCCAGTCGATATCGCTTATGTCGGTCTTATAGTCGTGCTCATATCTGATCAATGCTCGACGTGCGTCATCATCGAGTTGCTCCTGCAGGTAAGCACGTATCACCAGTCGCCGCCAGATGACAGGCAGTGACTTGTCCCTGTTTTCAGCTTTCGACGACCACAGCAGATGTTGTAACTGAGCCAGTGCCTGCTCACTCTGCTTCAATTGCAAACGAGCGATGACCTGCTGCGTCTCGAACCACAGTCGGATCTTCCGTGTTATATGCTGTTCCCGTTTCGCCGTATCAAATAACCACTGCGTCCGCTCTATCAACGATTGCCAGTGCTCTAACGCCGACAGCAGGAGGATACGTTTGTACTCGAAGGCATACCAGTCAACGGTAAAAGCCGGTCGTTTTTCCTGCTCATCGTCCAGCAGGCTCAAAGCCAGAGCAGGGACACCGAGATCGATCAGTTCATCCATCTGGAGCAGCGATTTAAAAGTAACCGATTGTTTGTCTTTATCGGGTATGACGATGTCTGCAGCGGGGGCTGAGGTGGACTGCACATCTGGCTGGACGACCGGTTTTTCACCTTTCTCGGCAACGACCTGTTGTTTGGATGCAGTGTCGGTTGCTACTTTAGATGGTGCATGGACGGGCTCCGCCCGGCTATTAGCAAGACCGCCCATCAGCAGAAGAACTGAGAATAAAATACGCATTAACACGATCCGGAGATTAATAATCTACCGATTGTATCAGCGTATGCGCTGAAGAAAAACACTTCCACGCGCTGTCGTGGGGTTGTCTGTTTTTTCGTAAAAAAAAAGAGCGGTACATGACCGCTCTTTACTCACTATATTACTTTAGGGCAGCTCTATTAATTGATCGTGCCCTTTAACTGATATTTATTTTTTATCAGAAAGTTTAAGCTTTTCGGTGATACGTGCCGCTTTACCTGTTCTACCACGTAAGTAGTAGAGTTTTGCACGACGGACCTTGCCGCTGCGTTTCACTGTGATACCAGCGATAGCATTACTGTATGTCTGAAAAACACGTTCAACACCTTCGCCGTGTGACATCTTACGAACCGTAAAAGCAGAATGTAAGCCACGGTTACGTTTTGCGATAACAACACCTTCGAAAGCCTGTAGACGTTCGCGTTCACCTTCTTTCACACGCACGTCAACGGTAACGGTGTCACCAGGATAAAACGCAGGTACCTCACGTGTCATTTGCTCTGCTTCAAGCTCTTGGATTATATTACTCATATCGTTACTCCGCTTTCACGCCTGCCCTGATATCTGTCCAGGGGTCAAATTATCAAATTAATTACTGTTTATATTCTTTTTTAAACTCAGCCAACAGGTCAGCTTTATTATCGTCCCAGCTCGATGTTTCATCTCTCATGGCATCCAGCAGATCAGGTCTTTTTAACCAGGTCCGACCTAGTGCCTGTTTGAGTCGCCAGCGTTGTATCGCCCTGTGATCACCACTCAATAACACGTCCGGTACAACCTGGCCATTAATCTCCTCAGGACGGGTGTAATGCGGGTAATCCAGCAGACCCTGCATAAATGAATCCTGCATGGCAGAATCATCATCACCCAGTACTCCCGGTAACAATCGGGTGATACCATCGATTATGACCATCGCAGCAAACTCTCCGCCGCTGAGTACGTAATCACCTATCGACCATTCTTCATCGACCAGAGACTCTATCACTCGCTCATCTATCCCTTCATATCGGCCCGCGATCAGGATCAGATGATTTTCACTGGTTGCAGCATCGACCAGCAACGCCTGATTTAACGTCTGCCCCTGCGGACTCAGATAAACCACTTTCGTCGACCTGTCCGCCACTGCCGCAGCCTTAGCCGCCATGATTGCTTTATACAATGGCTCGACTTTCATCAGCATACCGGGGCCACCGCCATAAGGGCGATCATCGACTGTCCGGTGCCTGTCTTCCGTATAGTCCCTTGGATTAAAACACTGCACATTTAACTGCTGTTGTTTTATCGCTCGACCCAGCACACCAAAATCCATGGCCTGCTGTATTAATTCTGGAAACAATGTAACGAGATAGATGTTCACAATGACCGACTAAAAGTCCGCATCCCAATCTACGACTATCAAACCCTTTTCCATATCAACCGTGATAATGGCAATATCCATCGTCCACGGGATAAGGTGCTGCTTTATTTCCTTTTCAGAGTCTGTTCCCTCTCCTTCGGAAACAACCAGTACATCATTCGCCCCTGTTTCCAGCAGACTTTTTACCACTCCCAGCTCGATATCCTGCTGGTTGATTACCCGCAGACCAATCAGGTCACGCCAGTAATATTCATTCTTTTCTCTCAGCCGCTCTAACTGCTGTAACTCGATCGCGATCTCGGTACCAACGTATACCATCGCCTGATCCCGGTCATTGCAGTGCTCCAGCTTTGCCACCACCGTTTTTGCATGACGTTTGCCGGATTTCAGCTTCACCTCGCGCCAGGGTACTTCTCCTGCAGAGGTATTTTTTATATTGCCAGCCCGTATATACCAGGGGCTATACTCAACGATGGCTTCCATCGGTTCGGTATAAGAAAAAATCTTCACCCAACCCTTCACACCGTAAACGCCGGTGATTTTCCCTAATATGACCTTTTCTGATCCGGGGTCCGACGTTGAATTATCTTTTGCTTCGTCTTCTGCCATCTTGCCCGGTCAATGTACGACCACCCTCAATCAACAAGAAGGCCCGGCAGATTAAGCAGCGGCTTCCGTTGTCGTATTTGATCGTGCCTGTTTAATCAAGGTAGAAACACGATCAGAGGTCTGTGCGCCAACAGATTTCCAGTGTGTAACACGGTCCAGATCAAGCACTAAACGCTGCTCTCCACCTGTAGCACCCGGATTAAAATAGCCCAGACGCTCGATATAACGACCATCGCGCGATCTGCGTGAATCTTTAACATCTATGTGATAAAAAGGCTTTTTCTTGGCACCGCCTCTTGATAAACGTATTGTTACCATTAGTTACTCTCAGTAATTCTTAAACAAAATGACCTTTCGGCCACAGGAAACCGCGCATTTTACGTGATTATTTCATCAGATGGAAGCCTATTTTACGGATATAAGCCCTATCCCTGTACATAAAGACACAGAGAAGTGAACATTTACCCACAGGTGGTCACGAACAAACACCGATAAGAGAGATAAAACAGTTTAAACCTGATGCTACAGGTGCCGTCAGTATGTCTGAAAGCAGCTCTGAACCAGAGATCTGCTAACGGCCATTAGCGGCCATACGGAAAAACATTTTTTTGCCGCCAAGGACGTGCCCGAGCGAAGCGACAAATACCCCTGGGGTGCGAAAAGAGCGAAGAAAAGCTTAAAAATAAAATCACTGCTGTCCCGTTAACTTTCTCTTTTGCCACCAGAAAGGCCGATAGTGTCGGTTCATATGATATGGTTATATAACCCGAGACACGAAATCCAGCAAATGACTGAGACACGCTGTAAACACATCCA
>DROB01000306.1 GCA_011321985.1 Gammaproteobacteria bacterium
CAAGAAAAAAGCTTATCAGAATCCGGCACTGACCCAGGTCTACTCCAACTACAACGTCAATGTACCTCAGCTACTGGCCAACCTCGACCGCACGAAAGCCGTACAGCTTGGCATACCCGTCGAGGAAGTGTTTCGCACCATGCAGATTTATCTGGGCTCACTGTATGTCAATGACTTCAACCAGTTTGGCCGGACCTATCAGGTAATAGCACAGGCCGATAAAACCTTTCGCTCTACACCGCAGGACATACTGCGTCTACAGACGCGAAATATCGAAGGTCAAATGGTCCCTCTGGGTGCCGTCATAAAAGTGGAAGAAGCCTTCGGACCCGAAGTGGCGATGCATTACAACGCCTACCGCTCGGCAGATATCAATGGCAGTGCTGCGGCGGGTTATTCTTCGGGGCAGGCACAACAGGCTATTACTGAAATACTCGAAGAAACACTGCCCGTCGGCATGGACTTTGAATGGACAGAATTGACCTATCAACAGATCCTGGCCGGTAATACAGCCGTTTATATTTTTCCTCTCTGCCTGTTCCTGGTCTTCCTCGTGCTCGCAGCACAATATGAAAGCCTGGCCTTGCCCATCGCCATTATCCTTATCGTACCCATGAGCATCCTGTCGGCGATGATCGGTGTTTATATTTCAGGTGGTGACAATAATATCTTCACTCAGATCAGCCTGTTTCTACTCGCGGGCTTAGCCTCTAAAAACGCCATTCTTATCGTCGAATTTGCCCATGTTCTGGAACGTGAAGGACGTCCAACCATAGAAGCCGCCATCGAGGCTTCACGCCTGCGTCTACGACCTATCCTGATGACCTCTTTTTCGTTCATCATGGGTGTACTACCTCTGGTATTGAGCCATGGTGCTGGCTCAGAAATGAGGCAGGCGATCGGCATAGCCGTATTTTCCGGCATGTTAGGGGTTACCTTCTTTGGCCTCGTTTTCACCCCGGTGTTTTATATCATATTCAGAAATATTGAGATCTACTTCATCAGCGATAAAAAGAAAACCGCTGATAAAGACAAAATACTTAAGAGTACCTCTATTAATTGAGGATGATCCATCACAGCCATATCTGAAACTACTCCTTTATCAGCAAAAAGGGTTGCAGCCAACAGCCACAACCCTTGAGCAATACCGTTATTTCAAAGAATTCAGTGCATCCAGTATCACGACTGGCTCTGTACGTTTTCGATAATCCCCTCCTTCTGATTCAGCAAACACTACCTGTCCATCAGAGGCGACGACAAAGGTTGCCGAAACAGGTAATTCAGCTGATCTATCATCATAGAAGCTATAGAAGTCATAACCTAAATCAGACATGGCGGCAATTGGCTCATCCGCATTTTTAAAGACGGTGGTATATTGGCGGGAAACCTGATTTCCAGCATCACTTAAAACCTCAAATTTCAGTTCATTCGTTTCTACCGTCCCTTTTGAGTTATCTGGATTCATTGGAGATATAGCCATCAGGCTGGCTCCCGCTGCCCTTATTTCAGGTAAGATCTGTTGCAGTAATTTCAGATGCAAATTACAGTAGGGACACCAGACACCTCGGTAAAAGGTTAAAACCAAAGGGCCTTTTGCCAACACACTCTGCAGACTGACCGGCTTTCCTTCTGCATTGGGCAAGGTAAAATCTGGCGCAGTATCACCCCTTTTTATCCGTAACGGCGAAACATGCGTCTGCTCTAATTGACGGGCATCGTTATTAAAAACGGCAAACTTATCTTCAGGAAACATGCCTTTTAACTGACCGATGAGTTCGGCAACATCTTCTTTGTATGAAGGGATTTTTGTATTAATAGCCATCTTTTTCTCTCTGTTTATTTTTCGAGAAAAAAGCTTAACAATTGTACATATCGCAATAAACAGATTTACATGAACAAGATAATTGCATATCATGCATTAATAATACCCCTGATCTTCAGTATTTATGGATACAGCAACACTGCATCTTTTTATCGACGTTATGCGCACACGCAGCTTTACCGCTATCGCTAAAGCCCGCGGTATAGCGGCCTCCTCAGTATCACGCAGCATTAGTGGACTGGAAGCAGAAGTGGGTGTACGCCTGTTTCACAGAACGACGCGTCAAGTAGTCCCCACAGAAGCCGGCCTGCTTTATTTTGAGCGTATACACACAGTACTGGAAGAATTAGAACAGGCCAGGCAAATTGCCACCGATACCAGCCAGCAACCCAAAGGAACACTAAAAATAACCGCACCTGTTGTCTTCGGTGAGCACCATATCATTCCACTGCTTGCTGAATTCTCTCGACAATACCCGGACCTCTCACTGGAGTTCATCCTCAATGACCGCTATAACGATCTAATCGAAGAACGAATCGATATAGCTATCAGAGTAGGCACCCTGGATGACTCATCTTATATAGCAAAACGTCTTGCAACTATGTCGTTCTATATTACGGCAAGCCCCGAATATCTGGAAAAGCATGGTACTCCAGCAGAACCTGAGCAGATCAATAATCACAACTGTTTACTTTTCCCCAGATCAGGTTATAACTCCAACTGGTTATTTAAAAAACAGAAAAACACACAGGAGATCTCTATCAGTGGCAAATACCTGATAACCCAATCCAGTGCCATCAAGCAATGTACATTGAGCGGCATGGGTTTATCATTATTACCCGACTGGTTAATTCAACCAGAAATTGACAAAGGCCAGCTGGTCAAACTATTTGATGAGTTTCAGGTTACTGCTACAGACTATAAAGGTGCGGTATGGATGTTATACCCATCTCGAGAATATGTACCGGCCAAAGTTAAGTTATTCAGTGATTTTCTTTTTAACAAATTCTCAGACTGAAGCGACCATCAAACTTGAATATCACCAGAAGGGAAAAAGGATGTATCTGAAGTCACTCATCGTCATCTTGCTGATAACATCTCCCATATCCTCCTGTGTCTTTACCCCCGAAGTAGCGAACACCCAGAAGCATTCAGGTGAATGCAAGATGTTGACTAAAAAACTAACTTTATCCGCCAACGAAATCAAAGGAAGACTGTGTGAGAGCGGTAGCAATATCGAAGCCTGCCTGGTTACATTTGGCATAATTATTCCAGCAGGTTCTTTCGTGATTTCCGGTGGTATCGTTCTTGTCGGTAATACCTTATATTGGCTGGAGTACCAAGGTACATGCAAAGATGGCCTTATCTTAAAAGGCCTTGATCAATTAAAACCAGCAGCTGACCGGAATAAATCAAAAGAACACTCAGGCAGAATGACTTCAGGGCACCTTCAAAATGTCTCCACAGCTGGACGAATATCCAGTTCATGAGTCCAGGCCGATTGATCCTGCCCGATCAGCTGCTCACAGGTTTTGGCGACCGATGCTGGTTTCAGGCATTGACCCTCGCTCATACCAAAACTTTCTTTTGCCCGCTTGCCCCACATCACACCATCGATGACCAGATGTGCGACATGGATACCCGATGGCCCGAGCTCACGAGCCATCGACTGTGAAAGTCCCCGCAAGGCAAACTTGGCAGAACTAAATGCTGAAAAGTCAGCCCCCGCCTTAACCGATGCCGTAGCACCGATAAAGAGGATAACACCCGATTTTTTTTCGAGCATAGAAGGTAAAACACGTTGCGTACCATGAACCGCACCCAGACACACCGTCCTCCAGAGTGATTCAAACTCCGTCGGCGGTGTATCGACAAAAGCCTGCATATGCAGATAGGCGGCATTGTGCACATAGACAGAAACCATACCGAATTTTTCTTCCACTTTAGAAATAGCCAAATCCACCTGAGCCACATCCGTAAGATCGCAGGAGACGGAAAAAAAGTTATGTGCGCCCAGTTTTTCGGCGAGTGCTTCATTTCCTGAAGCACTACGTGAAAGACCCACTACACGGTAGCCGACCTTGACCAGTTTCTTGCAAATCTCGTCACCGAGCCCGGCACCCACTCCTGCTACAACCACTGTGCGTTTATTATCCGCCATAACTATCTCCTGTTTTCCCTAGATCAATCACTAAACCCGATATCTATAGATACCTGATACTACTACAGACAGAATTATTATGGATACCAGAAATTGTATTACCTGCAGGATTTCGATATATTAAAAAGCTCCCAGTAAGGTTAATGCCAGTGTCACCTGCGCCACTACACTGATCATAAAAACGAGCACCCGCATCAGAGGAATACCAAAACTGAACACGATGTAATGCACCAGCCGGGCAAAAAAATAGGCCATACATGCCAGCGCGGTCGCATCATTATTCAAACCGGTCACATGAAGAGTGAGCACCAGCGGCGCAAAGATTGCCAGATTTTCTACCGCATTCGCGTGAGCACGCATCATACGTTCTGCCCACGTGACCTCCGTTTTTGTTTCCCCCTGTGGGTCCCACATCGCGAAACCGATGCCCTGCTCCAGCATCCGGTTGATGATATAGGGCATCCACATTAATCCGGTCATCAATACGGTTAATGTTAACCAGTATAATTCTGTTGTCAGTGTTGCTACAGGCATCATTATTCTCCTTAATCAGTCTTGTGTACTGCGTATGTATGCAGGTCGTTGTCGCAGTTTTTCGGCGTAAGTTTTCAGGTTCGAAAATGGCTCGACATGTTCGGGGTACCACATCAGGATATATGCGATCATGATATCGACCGCGCTGAACCCGCTACCGAGCATGTATTCTTTTCCCTGCAGTGCTTTGTCCAGCACCGTCAATGCTTTCAGCAGGGTTTGAGTTGCAAAAGGCACGATAGCTTTTACTGCAACATCTTCCGGCAAAATTCTGCTGTGTAACATTATCTCCCAGGCAGGTTCTTCCAGATTGGTTACAGCAAAATACATCCATTGATCAAATTGACGACGAAGTGGCGAGTCGAGCGCAGGTGCGAAGCCTTTCTCAAGATAACTATCAGCCAGCCACTGGACGATGGCACCACTCTCGAACATGACATCATCATCTATCTTCATTGCAGGTAATTGCCCTAGCGGTTGCAGGGCCAGGTACTCGTCTGTATTGGCCTCACCCTTGAAGAGATCGACGTATCGCAGTTCGTAATCCAGTCCCAGTTCTTCGAGCAACCAGCGTACTCGTTGAGAACGGGTTCCCGGATGATAATAAAGCACTAATTTCATTTTTCCTCCTCCATTGTTAGTCACTTGCACATTTAAAGTCTCTTAACTCTAAGCCACTTACTTCCATTTTGCAAGTGACTAGACTAAAATAAGGGAACGATGTCGAATAACGATGAAAATAAGGGCGAAGCATGCCATCGCTCACGCTGCCCGGTATCCTGCCTTCTGGAATTAATCGGTGATAAGTGGACCTTGCTGGTGGTGCGCGACTTACTGTTTGATAAACATACGTTCAAGGAACTGCAATCGTCCCCGGAAAAAATTCCCACAAATATTCTGGCAGACCGCCTCAAGCGCCTCGAACATAGCGGCCTGGTACGGCGCGAGCAGTATCAGGAACGACCTAAACGTTATGCTTACCACCTGACAGAAAAAGGCCAGGACCTCAACCCGGTGATGGAGAGCATGATTCTCTGGTCAAACAAACATATACCGGAGACTTATAAGTTGGAAGATATCCTCAATTTGGGGTCAGAGTAAAAAAAATTATCAGCGTACAACTGTTAGTGAATGCAACATAACCAATAAAACATTACGTTTTTTCCGATAATGAAAATATCCGTAATGACATGTGCTTAACATCTACAGTACTTAACGCGAGACGAACACACGTTGGCCGTTTAGTAAATCCACTGCCATTAATGCCAGGATATTCATGTCTCTATCGGTGATGAACACGCGGTTATTGACACTGTCGAGCACCACACCAAAAGGTTTACCAAACGCATTGATTGCATTCGGGATGCTGTTGTTAGAGACAATGGAACGCGCACCACTTGTCAGGTCCACCGCCACTAAAGCACCCATGCCATTATCGACAACCAATGCACGGTTATTGACACTGTCGAGTGCTATACCGATTGGGTCACTAAACGCATTGTCCGCATTTGGGGTGCTGTCGTTAGAGACAATCGTGCGCGCGCCACTGGTCAGATCCACCGCCACTATTGCATCAAGGCCAGTATCGGTAACCAGCAAGCGGTTGTTGCTACTATCGAGTACAACACCGAGAGGACTAGCAAACGCATTGACTGCATCCGGGTTGCTACTGTTTGAGAGGATGGTGCGTGCCCCGCTCGTCAAATCCACCGCCACGATGGCATCAAGATTGATATCTGTCACCAGAGCGCGGTTGTTAGCAGTGTCAAACACCATGCCGTAAGGACTGCTAAACGCATTAATTGCATCAGGGATGCTGCTATTAGAGACAATCGTACGAGCCCCGCTTGTCAGGTTCACTGCCAGTAAAGCGTTAAGGCCAGCATCGATAACCAATGCACGGTTGTTGCTGCTATCGAATAACACACCAATCGGAGCGAGAAACGTATTGACTGCATCCGGCGTACTGCTATCGGAAACAATGGTGCGTGCGCCACTCGCCACATCTACCGCTACCAAGGCGGCAAGATCGACATCGACAACCAGGATACGATTGTTGGTGTTATCGAATGCCACACCGAAAGGGTCACCAAACGCGTTAACATCATCTGGAGTACTGTTTTTAGTGAGTATTGTACGTGCCCCGCTCGTCAGATTCACCGTCAGTAAATCACCAAGACCCGTATCAGTAACCAACGCACGATTGTTAGCACTGTCGATTACTACAGCCAGAGGTACACTAAACGCATTGACCGCATTAGGGACGTTGCTGTTGGAGAGAATAGTACGCGCTCCGCTGGTCAAATCCACCGCCACGATGCCATCAATACTGCTATCACTAACCAGTGCGCGATTATTGGTACTGTCGAGTACCACTCCTCGAGGATTACCAAATGCATTGACTGCATTTGGGGTGCTGCTGTCGGATACAATGGTGCGCGCACCGCTAGACAAGTCTACTGCTATTAAGGCATCAAGAAGATCATCGATGACTAGAGCACGGTTATTACCATTGTCAACTACAACACTTAATGGACTACTAAACGCATTAACTGCATTCGGAGTCGTATTGTCGGAGACAATCGTACGAGCCCCGCTTGTCAGGTTCACCGCCACCAAGGCTTTAAAGCCGGCATCCACAACTAAAGCACGGTTATTAGTACTGTCGAATGCCACACCAAATGGACCACCAAATGCATTGATCGCATCCGGAGTGCTATTGTTGGAGAGTATAGTGCGCGTGCCACTCGACAGATCTACAGCCACCAGGGCGGCAAGACCGGCATCGATGACCAACGCTCGATTATTGGTGCTATCGAGGATTACAGCTAACGGAATACTAAATGTATTGACCGCATTAGGTATACTGTTGTTAGAGATAATGGTACGCGCGCCACTCGTCAGGTCTACTGCCACTAATGCATTCAAAATGGTATCAGTAACTAGCACACGATTATTAGCACTATCAAGTACTGCACCCACAGAATTTAATAAATCTGGTCCGTAGGCATCTATTTGTACACTGGCCGCAGCCATATTGCTATTAAGCGCAATATCACCCGTCTCTACAGTGAGGTTATTATCACCGGTTGTTAATGTGACATCAGCTTGCCAGGTCGCAAATTTGTCATCACTAGTTGCATCAATACCATTCACACGAACCACCGTGACTTCACTATCATCACTCGTCGTTCCGCGAACGATTATGCTTGTGCCTTCAGTAGCAGAAACGCCAGGGGGAAAAGTGATGTCAGCAGTCGGAGCCGTGGAATCAACCGTCCCGTCATCACTACTACTGCCACCACCGCAGGCAGAGAGCAGCGTGGTCAATATCAAAAGAGACAGAGGGAACCGTTTTTTTGTGGTGTTCATAAGTGATCTCCTGAAGTAGACAGATGTGAGCAAGTCCTATCAGCTATCAACTTTAACACCGATTCTATTTCAATAGTTAAACTGCCGGTTAAATCATAAAACTGCTGAAGGCATTTAAATTTAACCCGCCTCAATGCCTACTTTTATGTAAATTTCTTAAACTAGCAGTTTGAATAATCATGGACACCCATAAATCGCCTCACATTAATTATTATTAATTCAACTGATTAGCTGCCTATCTAAGATAGATTAGTTAGTGGGTGTCCATGATTACATTAATTTTTTGCTTTGATTTTAAAATCACATACGCCATAGACATTATGTCATATTTGACATACAATATTAAATATGGACGTAAAGGACAAGGTAGTCGCATGGTTGCACGGGCAAGTAAAAACACCGCCCTTCTCTGCTGCAGCCCGCATTGAGGCAGGTTATTTACTGAGAAGATTACAACTTGGTGAAAAGTTAAGCATGCCTCAATCACGGCCAATGCCGACCATTGGAAGGCGATGCCATGAGCTACGCATTACAGATAAAAATGTAATTTGGCGAATTGTATATAGAACAGATGAAGATGCAATTATCATTATTCAAGTGTTTGAAAAAAAAAACCATCAGACACCAAAAA
>DROB01000307.1 GCA_011321985.1 Gammaproteobacteria bacterium
ACATCCTGTTCGTTGCTATGCATAAACAACTCGAGAACTTCTTTGACGTGCACGATATCTTCGGTGATACCTTTTGATACGGTATCAAACAGATCAGCATTCAGACCACCGATCGCAGCAGAATCATCTGATTCCTGAGGGATCAGGTCATCGAGATGATATGCATCTTTTACAGCATTGACTGACTTACTATCTACCGTACAAAGGCCGACGTAGTACAGGATATTTTTGATTATCTCTTTCGAATACTCTTCTGAAAAAGATTTTTCACCATTATCGAGAATAAACTTTAACTGTCGGTCAACAGCCCCCAGGAGCATCTTTATACTCAGGTTGGTATCGATCCCATGCTTCATCAGACCTTCGACGAGCGAACCGACGACCATCCATATACGTCGGACTTCATCATCGCTGGAAACTTTTTCGAGCGCGTTCAGGACAGCCTTTATACGCTGTAAGCCAGCACGCTCTTTTTTATTTCGTATGAAATCCAGCAGACCTAGCTGGTAATGTGTACGTAAGCGTTTGACCTCGCCCTGAAGTTTTCCAGGCTCGATCATCGTCGCATCATAGGATTCAGAACTTAATACCGCACTCTCCACATCGGGAGAGAATAAAACACTTTCGGTTAACAGGCCTTCTTTACGTGCCGCACGCAGATCATTGATCAACGGCATCAATGTGATAGGCGCGTCTTTTTTACCTGCCTGGATACCTTCGAGATAATCAGGCAGCTGTAACATCGCACGCATCAGGACATCATAGGCATCCTCGGCCCGATCGATATTACCTTCGAGCAACGCCGTAGTCGTATGCTGCATCTCTTCTGCAAGTATCGAAGCGCCATACACTTCGACCATCTGTAAGGTGCCATAGATCAGTTGTAGATGTTCTATGCAGTTTTCCAGCTCACCTTCCGTCTGGTTCTCAATATATTCATTGAGGCTGGTTTGCGCATCAGATAAAACATCATCTAACTGGGCTTTTACCCAGCTAAGTGAATTATACTCAACTGTATTATCTGGATTCATAATACCGGTTACCTTGTGTCAGGTTAAACTTACGCCTGACGCTCTAAAATTACAGTGTCGACATTATCTGCTTCATCAGAAGAGGGCAACTTGAAACCCGATACTGAACGGCCCAGCTCGCCGGATAATTCATTTAATGCGGATAATGATGTCGATGTTTCATCTGTTCCTTCTGATGTCTGCAGGGTGATCTCCTGGATCACATTCATCGAGTCAGACACGGATAGTGCCACTTTAGACTGCTGTTTTGTCGAATCCGAAATACCTTTAATAAGGTTGGATAATTCGGTGTTCACCGTCTCGATCTCTTTGAGTGCAACACCTGCATCTTCTGCCATCGAAGCACCGTTGACTACACCTGCTGTACTCATCTCCATAGATTTGACAGCTTCATTGGTATCTGCCTGAATGGTATTTACCAAGCCTTCGATCTGTTTGGTCGCATTACCTGCACGTTCGGCTAACCGCTGCACCTCATCTGCGACCACCGCGAAACCACGACCAGCGTCACCGGCCGTCGAAGCCTGGATAGCTGCATTCAATGCGAGTATGTTGGTCTGGTCAGCAATCTCTGTGATCAGTCCTACGATATCACCGATTTCCTGTGAGGATTCACCTAATCGTTTAATACGTTTCGATGTTTCCTGGATGGTTTCTCGAATATTTTCCATCGACCCGATAGTGCTACGTACGACATCTGCACCTTTCTGAGCGATATCCACTGACTGCTGCGCGACCTGTGCCGAGTTATCCGCATCGTTAGAAACCGCAGACATGGATTCCGCCATATCGGTCACCGCAGCACTCGCTGATGCGATTTCTCGCGCCTGTTTATTCGAAGCTTCAGCTAACTCGAGTGCAGTATTCTGTGTTTTCTCTGTCGATTGAGAGACTTCTGTCGCAGTGGTATTAATGGTGGTTACCAGTGTACGTAACGCGTCGATAGTAAAGTTAACCGAATCGGCGATCGCACCTGTGATCTCTTCTGTCACGGTCGCGTGTACGGTAAGGTCACCGTCTGCAAGGTTCGCCATCTCATCGAGCAGCCGGAGGATCGCTCGCTGGTTACGGCGGTTATTTTCTAACGCATTTTCCTCACGCTTACGCGCATCTTTAAGCAACAGGATACCGCCGATGATGATGAGTATTACCGCTATACCACCGAAGCCGACACCTACCAGCTGGATGAGGTCGAGCTCATCACCCTGTGAAATAATTCCTTCCTGGAGAGCCTCCAGTGATTTCAGGAGTTGAGCAGAATCGTCACCGACCAGGCCAGCAGCATCTTTGACCTCAAACAATTCTGGAGATAATTCGAGGATACCGGCGATATTATCACTTACTGCACTAATCAACATCGCCACTTCACGCAGTTTCGCTATCGCCTCTTTATCAGTAATTTTTTCGATACGCAGACCCTTGGAACCTTTCAACAGGCCTTCGAGAACTCGCCCGAACAGAGCAGCATCCCGACCAAACCTGTCCGCTGCCGCTGCCGCCGCTTCACCACCCGCCAGCACCTGATTCAAATTATTTTTGATACGCTGAGACAGCATCATCTGACGTGTTGCGAGATAAACCTGCCGAGGCGAGGAATTCTTTTTGATCAGCACACCGACCACTTCATCAGAATAGGTCAACATTTGAGGGATAAAACTTTCGATCACCTGGTACAGCTCTTTTACTTCAGTGATTGACTGCCGACCATTCAGGATCACTTCAACATTATTACGATAGCTCCTCCAGTCCTTCTCAACAGCATCCAGAGCAGGTATAAGTTCAGCTGTTAATGCTGTAGTAACGACATCACCCGAGCGAAACGCATTTAATATATTGTCAAATTTCATCCGTGATTTACGGAGATCATCAAAAGAACTCTCGTTACCAGAAGATGCACTCAGAGAATAGGTCGCCATCTGTTGTGATAACAGAAGTTCATCAGAAGACAGTTCTACATGACGCTGCAAAGTCGCTCGCTGATCGCCCACGTAGACCAGACTACCCAGCATGAGAATGATAAAAATCGACAATAGTACGCCGATTATTACCAACGGTTTACCAATCGCGATATTTTTTTGTTTTGTGCTCATAAAGCATCATCTCCAATCAACATAACCCATCAATTCTGTCGTTGATGTGATCAGTTATCTCTAGTTCACTTATTATTTTTATCTTTTCTACAGTTACAATGACGCATGTGCAAAGCGTTCATCCTGCGTCATCTCAATAAAATTGATTACTGGCCAATGTTCATTATCCTGCTTGAAAGCACGTTGTATAAAAGGCAGGATATCTTCATGCACTTCCGGTATATCCGATGTCTCATCGCTTTCCCTGAAATGGCGCATACCGTAGATCTCCTCGACGATCAATCCGGTATGAAAACCCTTGTAATCGATAACGATCACCCGTCCCTTATGTCGCTGCTTGATATCTTCACCCAGCAGATAACCTTTCATATCCATTATCGGTAACAGGCTACCCCGTACATTAGCAACGCCGACGATCCACGATTTGACACCCGGGACTACCGTAAACTGTGGAAGATCCAGTATCTCTTTCACGTCCGACATCGCTGCAATCAATTTTGAATTCCCTATCCTGAATCCGACACCTACCCATTCATCTTCTATCTGATCGAGCGTAGGCAGACCTGCCGAAGCTCTAATCGTTCGACGTTCCAGATCCAGCAATAAATCAAATGGGTTGCTCGTATTCATTTATTATTCTTATCGGTTATTGACGACACTCAGTACGATCTCCAACATAACCTCTAACCTGATAACACCATATTGACATGTTCGATTAAAGCTTTTTCCTGCACGGGTTTTACGATGTAATCTTTTGCACCCTGACGCATGGCCCAGACCTTATCGGTCTCCTGATCTTTGGTCGTCACCATGATGACAGGGATCGAAGCTGTTTCTGCATTCTTTGATATCTGACGTGTGGCCTGAAAGCCATTCATGCCCGGCATGACCACATCCATCAGTATCAGATCCGGCTTTTCACTCTTCGCCATCTCAACTCCATCCTCACCCGATGTCGCTACCACCACCTCATGACCATTCTTGGTCAACATGGTCTGCAATACATGCACCTCTGTTGGCGAATCATCAACTATCATTACTTTTGCCATAACTCTCGCACCACTAATCTATTGTTATTAACTGCACTCAACATCGTACAATTACTTACCTACTTACAAATTGCATATTTTTATTTCATCCACCAAGCTAAGTAG
>DROB01000308.1 GCA_011321985.1 Gammaproteobacteria bacterium
ACTATTCGGTTAAAGCTTAATTAATATAATCCTGATCAGGATCTTTCAGTCCCGTACCGATGCATAACCACGGCACAACCGCCAATGCTATTACGCCACTCACACCAAATATTGCTAATGCAATCATACCTATCGTCATTACTGCCTCCCATGTTAAAAGTCAGATACAAACCATCTCTCAGGATCCAGGACTATATTACATCTACCTGCATCAACTGTCGTGCCTTGCCGATATATCGGCTTCATTATCACCCTGATTCAATTTTTTTAATGCTTCTAAATAATCGACCAGTGCATCCAGCTCTTCATCGGTCAGATCGGCAACCGGCTGCATCTTCAGGCGATACGGCCTGTCAGAAACACCTGATCGAGGCTTTAGCAGATAAGCTCGCAACCATACTTTATCTCGCTTACTGCCAACACCATCCAGCTTCGGCCCAAATGACGGTCCATTGCCAAATATCTCATGGCAGGCACCACAACCCTGGCTACGGTAAATAGCTTCACCGGCGATGGTGTGTTCATTTTCCAGGTACGCGTACTCAACAGGCGGTGGCTTAACATAGATAATAACACCACTCACCACTGAAAAACCGATTATCAGTACGGCTCCCACCAGCACTACCCACTCACCTGACCTCAATACCATAACAGCTTGTCTACACAGGCCTGGAACAATCCAGTACCATTCAGAAGAATCTTATTCAAACCGTTCGTCATCACCTTCGGTAAAAATCTGCCTGGATATATCTTCATCAAACTGATGGTGTTTACTGGCCCAGGCAACCCCTATGACAACAAAAATCAATGTGACGATACCCGTCGCTGCCCATATATACGGTATTAATACTTCACCGGTCATAACCTGTCTCCAATCATTCAACTTTTCGGTTGCGGTTTAAAAGGTGGCACCGGATAATTCGACGAACCCGGATTTGATTTCAGGCTCACCAGAAATTTCACAAAATATTGCCGTTGTTGTGTATCAAACTGCCTGAAGTCAGGCCCCATCCGATCTGAACTGTGTGCCGACCCCGGCACCATACTTTCAGGATCCTGCATATACGCAGACAGCCATTGTTCACTCCGCCTGGTACCTTCACCATCCAGTACCGGTGCCACCCCTGCTTCGCCCATACGCAGAACCCGATGACAGCTATTACAACCATTCTGTTTGTATTGCACATAACCTTTACCCGCTGCATCAGACCATTCGTAATAATCACGCGCCTGACGCGGCGGACCATCGGATGAATAGCGACCGGCTACAGATACGACAGCCAATACAGTTATCGCACCCGATAACCAGAAAAATATTCGCTCACCTTTCTTCACATTCTTTCCAGCTACTGGCTATCATCCAGCAAATATATCGTGATTGGTATGCCTTACGCGACCATCAAAAAAGTACATGAAACAACAGTTCACTGGCCGCCATCGACACCACCAGAATAACACCGATCATACTGAGTACCAGAATAATTTTTTCGACACCTCTAAGATCAGCAACGGGCCCAACTATCACTTTTGACATCACCACAAACACCAGCACGGCCAGCATGACCAGTGAAAAAATAAGAATAGAAATCTGATCTGTAAATACCATCGTTACATCATCCAAACACCCGTTACGATGCAACCCCTTTAATATCTATGTCCATCATACTATTCTCGTGGCTTGGGTTTTGTTTTTGCATTAATCGTCCAGATAACAGCTGCTATGCCACTCATTACGACGACAATCTGCAGAAAAATCATCATATAACCCCAGTCCCACCAGGGCTGCTCCCCTGTCGCACTGACAAACGTGGTCGTCACTCTCTCATAGCGTTGCCCGAACCCCCACGGCATCGTCCAAAGGAAGGCTTCGAAGATCGTGACCGCCACTATCATAACCAGCCACCAGGGTATCTTCCCATTACCTTCTTTGATGCCGTCGAAATCTTCATCGGAAAAGCGACCGAAGACTTCACCTTCATCTTTTTCTGAGTTTTGTGTATCTGACATAACTTCCTCCCACTACACCAGTTTATTTGAGACTTTCCAGAAAGGCGATCAATGCGTCCATATCATCATCACTAAGGTACGTAAAAGCAGGCATGATCGAACCCGGTGTCACTGCACGTGGATTACGATGGTGCACATAATGCCATGCCTTAACCTTGTTACGGCTACCTATGTGCAGTAAATCCGGTGCTTTTCTGTCGGAGCCGAACAGGCTGGGTGATTCAAGCTGTATATCTTCCTGAGAAGGTGGTGCGCCAAAATAGGTCCAGTCCTGTGTTTGCTCAGGCAGTAATGTATGACACCACCAGCAGCCTTCACGGATGAAGATGGTTTTTCCTTTACTTGCCAGTGTTGGTGCACCCCAACCCTGCATGAACGGATCATGGATGTTCCAGCCGGTATGTCCCCACATTTTTTCTTTTTCCATCGCCAGCTTGCTCGGTGGAACACTCGACATATAAGTAGAACCCGCGATGATAGTCAGTCCGAAGGAGCTAAAAATCACGATGACCAGCAGGATTGAACCAACAACATATCTAGGCATAATCTTATCCTCTTGCTTTTATTAAGCCGCAGTATTAAGCAGTCGCCGCTGCAGGCTGCTGTCCAACGTCAGGGTCAGCTGATGCTGAGTCCGATGCGGGAGCAGGCGTATCTTCCACTCTTTCACCATGTCTTGCCGTCATGATCATGTTGTAGAGGAAGATAGGCTGTGCGCCGATAATCATCAGGCCAAACACTGCTCTTCCTACCATATACGGATGGGTTGCGATGACCGATTCGATATACGGGATCTCATACACCTTGGCAGCCCCCTGTACCAGGCCACCCCCGGTTAGTGCCACCCAGAAACCCAGGAAACCGATAGCCGTTAACCAGAAGTGAATATTCGCCAGTTTCATGCTATAAATTTTTCTCTTCAATAATTTTGGCAGACCATAATAGATCGCACCTATCTCGATGAAGGTAGAGAAACCCAGCAACGCCAGATGAGCATGAGCCACGATCCAGTGGGTACCGTGTATGTACCAGTTGAGTGTTCGTGTCTGCTGGAACGCACCCTGAATATTTAACGGTATCGCGAACAGCACACCCGTCAGTGCCCATTGC
>DROB01000309.1 GCA_011321985.1 Gammaproteobacteria bacterium
CAACTGTATTTCTGGGGTGAACCAGGCCTGGGTAAAAGTCATCTGCTCCAGGCCTGTTGTAACCTGGCGGCAAAAAAACGACGGACAGTCTGTTATCTCACGCAGGCAGAAATAATCGGTCAATCAGCGGATATGTTTGAAGGGCTTGAGCAGCTCGAGCTGATCTGTCTCGATGATATCGAAACATGGCTGATCGATGCCGATTGGGAAACGGCACTGTTTGATCTGATCAATCGTGTCCGTGAAAATGATAGCCGTCTTATCATGGCAGCTGCCCAGCCACCCGATGAAGTCGCTGTCAGACTACCTGATCTGCGGTCACGACTGGCCTGGGGGCCGGTATTTCAGTTACAGGCGCTTTCTGATAAAGAAAAATACCAGGCCTTGAGTTTTCGAGCGAAGCAAAGTGGTCTGGAGCTACCGGAGAAGGTGGCTGACTATCTGATGCAGCGTTATCCACGGGATATGTTTGGTCTGTTCGAGCGGTTAGCGGCACTGGACAAGGCATCGATGGCTATGCAGCGGCGGTTGACGATCCCGCTCGTCAGGGCGGTTTTTGGTAAAGCTTGATCCCTTTTTCCATGTTTTGATGATTGATGAAAACGTGTTTGGTAATTTTTTCCCGTGCTAGTTTCTGTGGTGTTTTTGATAATGTTTTTTCTTCCGCATCTTCCGCCGCCGGCTACTCCATACCCATAAGCCACTGAGGGACAACCAGAGCAGGGCGATGGCGGCAGCATCCATCAGATAAACACCCCATTGACCAAAGATTCGACCACTGTGCAGGTCGAGTATGACGCGTTCCAGCCTGAGTCCTTTGCCTCTATAAGCGATCAGCAACTGCTGGTATTCATCATCTCTTAGCGTATAGGGTTGTGCCCATTTAATCTCTTCATTGGTAATAACGTCCCAGTCCAGGATATGTTCATCAGCCATATAATATAGCGGTTCACTGGTCTCTATAACCGGACGTTCGTATTTCATCCCCAGACGCTGTATATCGCTGAAACTGATACTTGTCGAAACACGTTCGATAAATTCACCTTCATAGGATAACAGTATTATCTCGTTATCCAGTGCCACGACGATAAACTGTGCCACGCCGACGGCACCATGAACATCCTGTTCCAGTGTGGTGATCGCCACATCATCAAAGAATAACTGGTGTTGCCATGCGCTGATGATGTGGTTGACAGGTTGATCTTCCCGTTGGGTTTCAACGCGGTAGGAGATGGGATTCTCATCGGGCTGGATACCATACCAGTTCAATAACCATGCGTTACTGACGAAGGTCTCATCCAGATCTAGTCTCTCGGTATGGTTTAACATGATACCGGTAACAGACAGGGTGATGATCAGAACGAGAGCAAATAATCCGATGCGACGGTGCCATAAGAAAGCCGTAAAACGTTTTGGTTTGCGATTAGTCATAGAGCGTTTTTATTTATCCGTTTCGTTCTGGATAGTCTGATCAAGCAGTAACGCTATTCTGGCAAGTTTTTTCACAGCTCGAACAGATAAGGTTGCGCCAGAAATATTATCAATGGTCTGACTCAGGCGATGATCTTTTTTGAGTTTTGCCTGCTTGAATTGATCGGTGAAAAAGTCATGGCGCACTTCCCAGCCACGGCTCTCTCTGAATACAAGGACCTTGATGAGCTCGATCTGGTTATCCTTGATGACAATACCGGTAGTGATCGGTTCTTTTTTGCCGGTCTCCTCGAGTATCCAGGCGGACTTCCGGTTGTCCCCATCTCCTCTTTGCCAGTACCGTATGCGCAGGCCTTTATATTTGTGATCGAGTATGTCAGCAATCTGTTTCTTCAGCTCTTTCTTCAGCCATAATACCCTGGCTTTAGGCGGGGCGTTATCAAAAACCTGATTGATGAATTCATCGGGTTGCAGATAGACACCACCCGCCTGAGCAGCAAAACTGTTCAGGCTGAGGATGGCGAATATGATATACAGATATCGTTTCATAGCGAGAATTTTACAGAGAGATACCGGTGAGATGGGACACAGATGTCTTTCTGGTTATCGGCTTCGAAGAGCCTCTAAAACTGGTAACCCACACCCAGGTTAAATCCATCAAAATCACCAGCGATATTGTTCTGTGCCTGATAGTCTGCTTTTAATACTACATTCTCATGTGGCCAGTAGTTAATACCGATGTCCGTCTGTTCTTTGCTGGTATCACCCGCACCACCGTTATCCCACTGGTTCTGGCGAACAAAAATACCCAGTTTGGGGTTGAGTTTGTAAGAGGCTTCGATATAAGCACCGTCCTGGACATCTTTTTGAACCGAAGTTGCCCCGGAACCGTCGATGTCCCAGCGTGCGTACAATCCTGTCAGCGTCAGATCGGAGACGCTCCAGATAACGTGTGTTTCGATCAAGGTCGCGCTACCGATACTGTCGTTGCTGTCCTGTGTCATATCGTCCTGATATTGTACGGTGCCAGAAATAGCTAGACCGTTAATGCCCGTGTATTTTACACGTGCTGTTGCAGCCAGGTTATCAGCGGTGGCTTCTGCTGTTTTCTGTCGTCCACCACGAACATTCGTGCCGCTGTTCAGACCACTGGTCAGGGCGACATCGTAGCTAAAACCGGATTCATAATAACCCGATAGCATGGCACCACCTTCCCACCAGGTGGCAGGGATAATATTCTTTTCTATCGGATTGCGTTCAACACCATAAAAAGTGGGAGGCTCATGTGTTTCGTTCAGTATGCCGACAGGGATCAGGAGAACACCAGCATTGGCTCTGGTGTTGTCATCAAGATCAAACTGAATATAAGCCTGTTCGACCTCGACCTCTCCTTTTGAGGTTTCGCCTGAGCCATCGTTGTTGTCACCGACAAAAGCATGTTCTATTTCAAATTCGGAAAAGAAGCGAATGTTCTCATTAAACTCGTGATTTACGAAAAGGACGAAACGGTGCAGGTCCATGGTTTTATCTGAAGGGCTCTGGCTGCTGTTTAAATTATTATAATGCAATTCACCATAACCGCCGACCGTGGTGGCGTTGTCAGTGGTCTGACTGTTCTGATCAACTTGCTCTGCCAGCTGATTAAACTGTTCCTGCAGGGTTTTAAACTCTTCATCCGTTACCGCGAGGACAGGCTGTATCAGTCCGAAGGAGGCTGCACTAATGAGCACCTTCGTTATCATCGATTGTTTGTTCACAAAAATCTCCAGAGCATAATAATTATAGAGTGGACATTACTGATGGCTATTAGAAGGGAGCCATGAGTAATGTTGATGTGCGTATTATACGCAACGTTAATGCAAATGCAAACGATTCTCATATAGATTAGCGTATGCATAGAGAGATATCCAGATATTCAATTTGGCATATTTTAGATGTCAGTGCTCCAATCCAGCCAGGGAACGGGTATAATTTCGTCCGATTCCAGGCTGATTTATTATGAAAAATCCTTGATTTATCGCCACATGAAACAATTTAAGGAGCAAAAATGAACAATCCAATCTGGCTAATAAGCCTTATCCTGCTGAGCAATGCCTCGGCTGCGCTGGCGGGTACCATTGTCACCATGAAAAGCGGGAATAAGACCTCGACGATAGTCACCGACGGTAAAAAAGCCAGGATGGAGATGGGTAGCGAGGGGTATGTGATCGTGGACTATAAAACCAGTAGTGTAAAAATGGTTGTCCCCAAAAGAAAACAGGTGATGTTATTGAACGCAAACGATATGCCAGGAGGTAATAAATCCCCCAAAGTCAGCGTCTCTCTCGATAAACTTGGCTCTGGTCCGGCTATAGCCGGTTATGCGACCAGCAAGTTTCGTTATAAAGTGAACGGCAAGTCCTGTGGCATTATCTATGGTTCTAAGGAAGCTTATAGTCACGGCGATATTAAAAAGCTGTTCGATGCGGTGAGCACCATGGCCCGCAGGCAACAGGCAATGATGGGAGGCTATGCTGGCATGATGGATGCCTGCGCGTTGGGAGATATCAAAATAAGTGACTACGTCGCGACGGTCGGTGTGCCGATGCGGATGGAAAAGGACGGCAAAATTGGTACTGAAGTTATGAGTATCAAACTGAATGCTCAGGTCCCCGGCAATACATTTGATGTCCCTTCGTCATACAGAACAACATCGGTTGCCGGTGAGATGAAAAAGGCTCAGCAAGGTATGTCATCACTGAAACAGCAGATGCAGCAGCCAAAGGTTCAGCAGATGATGCAACAGCTACAGCAATCCGGACAGATGCCCCCCGAGGTAATGGAAAAACTTCGCCAGGCGCGGGAACAGATGATGCAGCAACAACGTTGAGGATAGTTTAAAACTGCGAGTTTTAAACTACCACGAAAGCATATTTGTGTACTTGCAATACTAACTGGAGCAGTCGCTAAAGTGGACCTCTTACAGTCTTATCGCAATCCCTCATAATTTTATACTTCAGCAGACAATAGATAGCACATGTAAAAAATATTGTTCAACCAGCTAATACTGGTCACGGCGGTCATCGTGATAAATATTCCCCAGA
>DROB01000310.1 GCA_011321985.1 Gammaproteobacteria bacterium
GCTGTGCGCAAAGGTACCGATGTCGATCAACCACGAAATTTGGCCAAGTCGGTCACGGTCGAATAAACCTGAATTTGAGCTATCACTGTAGCACGGCAAAAAAGTTTGCAATTGAGGATACAAGCCCGCAATCTAAGACAAAAATGATTGTAATCTACCACCGAAACGTTATTTTTATGGTGTACGGGTAAAGGGTAAAATATTTTCAACATTGCGCCCTAATACTTCTCGAAACAAAAAAATTAATGCATTCAATGTAACCTGTTGAATTGGTCGCCTGGAATACAAGCATTTTGAGATAACGGCATGAGCACTACAAACGGGGCGTGGGGTCCCGTTAATTAAGCTGTTAGATTTGTAAATGGAATAATATGAGCAAGAACATATTTCGCACAATCGTTCTTTTAATATTTGTAATCGCAATACTGTCTGGTGTCCTTGGTTACTATTACCCAACTAAGGCAACGCTCGAGTTTTATGAGTTTTATTACTCAGTACATGCTGCCACAGAAGATTCTATCCTTATAACAGCTACATTTTTTGTTGGCGCAATTTTAATGATTGGATCATTAATAGGTATATTATTATTCTGGCGACCATCAAGGTGGCTCTATATTATCAGTTACATTCTCTTGATTCCAAGTTACTATATAGAGCCAACATTCATTTATTCACCCACATCAAAAATACTTTATGATATTGGCATGATTGGTAGTGGTGTTATATTGGCAGCAATGTTTTTAGAGCCAATTAACAGTATGTTTAATAAAAAATCTAACAAGGCAAATTAACATGGACATTTTGTTACGCTGCGCTTCACAAAATTCCAGTTATTTGCGGCGTTATGCGTAAAAGGAATAGATAGCCAACATGTTCGCACCACCACCAATAAGATTTTCCAATAAATGTAAACGTTGTGGTTTACGCTATCCAAAAAAAGCAGGAAAATGTGTGCACTGTGACGGGCTCTCTGACAGTGAAATGGAAGACATGCTAATACAAAAGAAACAAGCACATGTAAATACTGCAAATATTGGTAATTTGTTTCTTTATTTGGCTGTATTAATAATTGTTGGTATAGCAATATTATCACTATAAATATTAGATTAACTAAATAAGCCAATACTTATGATGAAAGGATTAAAAGATATTTATTTTTATAATGCAAATGGGCTTGCTACTGAGTTAAAAGATGGATCATTTTCACAGTATAGAGCAGTAAAGCACCTTATAGCCAGTTTAGTTCTTTTTGGCATCGGGTTTGAAATCCCGGTCACAATAAAATTTACAGAATCCAATATAAATGCTGCACAACTTATAGTGCAAATCGTTTTATTTATAATTGCTGGCGTTATTAGTTATTATGGTGCGTGGCTAGTCTACCAAGTTAATGAAAAAGGTGATGGTAAAGACTTTTTTATGAGGTTTACAGTTCTTTCACTACCAGTTGCCATACAGTTAATTGTTATATTCTTATGGGTAGGTCTTTTATTTGCTGTTGTAGCTATAGCATTAACGTCAACAATTGGTATATTAGGCGCATACTTAACGCTTGTCGGTGTATTTGTAGCGGTTCCCGTATTTTTAATTCTTTACTTTATAAGGCTTCGTAAATATATTGCTATAGCAGCAGGCGTAAATGAACAATAAAGTATCAAAACAGCTATTTCATGCATTCCTGCGCAAAGTTTGATGTTTCTAATGTTTGATTTTAACGATTAACCCTTGATTAACAATGAGTTACATGACCTTGCAGTATAAGCCATATTTTATGATTGTGAGTTTTGCTGTCGATCAGGGGGCAATAGCAGGTATTTTTTCAGCTCTGGTATTTGAGATAGATATTGGCCAGACTGACAAGTATAATTGACACTATATATGGTTACACTATCAGGTACGAATGCCAGCTAAACCGACGACTACGCCAACGCGTAAATTGTTCATCAAGACCTATGGATGTCAGATGAATGAGTATGATTCTTCTCGAATATCCGATGTTCTTGCTGACTCACACGATCTCGAACTCACTTCAGACCCGGAAGAAGCCGATGTGCTCCTGCTGAATACCTGTTCGATCAGGGAAAAGGCGCAGGAAAAAGTTTTCTCTCAACTGGGTCGCTGGAAGAACTGGAAGAAAGACAAGCCTGATCTGATCATCGGTGTGGGAGGATGTGTCGCCAGTCAGGAAGGTGCAGAGATACAGAAACGAGCACCCTATGTCGATGTCGTGTTCGGGCCACAGACCATACACCGGTTACCAGAGATGATATCTGGCACCAGTGATACGCATAGAAAGATCGTTGATATCAGCTTTCCTGAGATCGAAAAATTTGACTGTATGCCTGAGCCCAGGGCAGATGGCCCGACGGCCTTTGTCTCTATCATGGAAGGGTGCAGCAAGTATTGCAGTTTTTGCGTGGTGCCCTATACCCGGGGTGAAGAAGTCAGTCGCCCGTTCGATGACGTGCTTGCTGAGGTAGCCGGTCTGGCGCGGCAGGGTGTGCGTGAAGTGAATCTTCTGGGGCAGAATGTGAATGCTTATCGTGGTGATATGGACGACAGCGAGAATGAAGGGGGAGGTGAAACGAAAGCTGATCTGGCCTTGCTGATACATTATGTTGCAGCGATAGACGGTATCGAGCGGATAAGGTTTACTACCTCACACCCGATGGAATTTAATGATGACCTCATCGAGGTTTATGCGCAGGTGCCCGAGCTGGTCAGTTTTTTACATCTGCCGGTACAAAGTGGTTCAGATAAAATTCTTGCGGCCATGAAACGTGGTCATACGGCAGAACAGTACAAAGAGATCATTCGTCGCCTTAAGATTGCACGACCGGATATATCCATCTCTTCTGATTTTATTATCGGTTTTCCGGATGAGACCGATGCCGATTTTGCCGACACCATGAAGTTGATCGAAGAAGTCGGTTTCGATCATTCTTTCAGCTTTATCTATAGTGCTCGACCAGGGACACCGGCGGCCACGTTGGTCGATAGCACCACAGACCTGATCAAGAAGCATCGTCTGGCCATCCTGCAGGATATCATTACCTCAAATGCCGCAGCGATTAATCAGCAGATGGTCGGTACCACGCAGTCGGTACTGGTCGACAGTCTCTCCAGAAAAAGTGAGGCACAGATTTCAGGGCGTACAGAAAATAATCGTGTCATCAATTTCGTTGGGGATAAAAACCTGATCGGCAAGTTTGTCGATGTCAGGGTTACCGAGGCACGTACCAATTCGTTACAGGGCGAGCTGCTCGGTTTGTCCGAGATCGAAATTCCTGAACAGATGGAAACCCGGCTAAACAGGAATCGACAGGATGATCTTCGTAGTGATAGACACGTTTCCTTATAAACTTTTCTCCGTAAGTATCAGAGGTTATGACCTTTAATGCGCAATACTGAAAACCAGATGCCTTCGAATATATCAACGATTCAGTTCGAGCTATCACCTGCTGATAATGATCGTCTGGCTAATCTATGTGGACCGGTCAATAAACATATAGATCAGATAGAGGATTTCTATAAGGTCAACATCAACTGCCGCAGTAACCAGTTCGAGATCAGTGGCGATGGTCGTTATCTGAAAACAGTAAAAAATACGATACAGACTCTTTATAATGTTGCCGGGCATGAAACTCTGTCACCAGCGACAATACAGCTCTACCTGAATGATAACGTCAAAGATGATCCGGCTGGGTCGAGATCAGTCGAATATGACGGTGATAGTTCAGTCAAAAACCGGCATGGAAAGATCAGTGGACGAGGTAAGAGTCAGCAACAATACCTCGAATATATCAGGACCAGTGATCTCACTATCGGAGTCGGCCCTGCGGGTACGGGTAAAACCTATCTCGCTGTCGCCAGTGCGGTAGAAGCACTGGAGAGTGACCTGGTCGACCGTCTGATCCTGGTACGTCCAGCGGTCGAAGCAGGTGAGAGACTGGGCTTTTTACCCGGTGACCTGGCGCAGAAGATTGATCCTTATCTGCGACCGATGTACGATGCGCTGTTCGAGATGATGGGGCAACAAAAAGTGGCCAAATACATCGAGCGGAATGTTATCGAAATTGCACCACTGGCTTATATGCGCGGTCGTACGCTTAACGATTCGTTCATTATTCTCGATGAAGCGCAAAATACTACCATCGATCAGATGAAGATGTTTCTGACCCGGATCGGCTTTGGTTCTAAAGCGGTGATCACCGGAGATATAACACAGGTCGATCTACCACGTGAGAAAACTTCGGGCTTACGCCATGCTCTGAAGATATTGTCAGGTATCGAAGGTATCGGTATCACACGGTTTCAGAAAGGCGACATCGTCAGGCACCCACTGGTGAAAAAAATTGTTTCAGCTTATGAAGAGGATGAGTCGAAGTGAAGCCGAACAGGTTTTACTTCCAGGCTGACATATCATGACCGTCATTGTTGAAGTCTCCGTCTCGGAAGACCTGACAGCTGAGCTGGATTCGGAGATAACGGGATCTGATGATGTTCCTCCGGACAGAGGTCAACATATACCCGAGCAGTCATTGCTACAGGCATGGGCAACAGCATCCTATCTGAATGCGAAACCTGCAGTGACCAGTATGCTGATAACCACGATGGAAGAGATGCAGCAACTCAATAAACAGTACCGGGAGAAGGACCGGCCCACCAATGTTCTATCTTTTCCTATGCGATCGCCCGAAGTTATCGATATGCAGCTGCTGGGTGATATCGCTCTGTGTGCATCGATCATCAATCAGGAGGCGATCCAGCAGTCCATGAAGAAGGACGCACATTGGGCGCATATGGTAGTGCATGGTATGTTGCACCTGCAGGGATTCGACCATATCGAAAACAGTGATGCCGAAGAGATGGAACAGCTGGAGATAAAGATATTAGGTCAGCTCGGTATCGCCAACCCTTATCGACAGACCGGCATTTAAGCATATGAAAAAGAAAGACGATAAAGTGAACCTGTTTAAGGCCCTGACAGATAAATTCTTTAAAGAAAAAGATGAACGTGCCGCCCTGCTGCAACATCTACGTGATGCTCAGCGTAAAGGCATAATCAATCTCGATGCCCTGATGATGATCGAAGGTGTGTTCCAGGTCTCCGAGATGCGGGTACGCGATATCATGGTGCCACGTTCACACCTCGTGGTGGTAC
>DROB01000311.1 GCA_011321985.1 Gammaproteobacteria bacterium
AGACTCAGTTTACCTCGTATTTGCCGCCTATCCAGCTTTTTCAGATGCTCAGAAATGCAGAAAGGCCGACACGGTGTGGTGTCGGCCCTGCTACTTGATCTACCCATTTTCACCGTATGAATTACTGCATCCGTGACCGAAAGGGCAGGTTGCAGGTGATAAACGGTATTCCCGGGCAGGCTACTTTATATACGATTAAGCATGGCTTCGCGATCGTTCTGAATACGCTGAACATTGGCAGCTCGCATCTCAAACAGATCTTTATTGCGTGATACCAGGGCTTCGATCATCTGTTCCTGACGGGCGATCTGTTCACGTAAGCGAGATACCTGACCCGCCTGAGAGGTTTTGTATTGATCCAGTTGCTTTGTTTCCAGTGCTTTGATCCGTGCAAACATCTCAGATATGTGCTTTTTCTGTTCAAGTTTAAAAGCATCGATGCGTGCCAGTCTTGCCTTTTCTATATCTGTTTCATCAGACAGGGAGCCGGCAACCGATGGCTGTGCCGCTTCTTCCGTAGTGCTACTGACAGCCATTTCTGTACTAATACCGCCAGTTGCAGCAGCAGTAAGGCTGCCAGTTGTTTCGGCAGGAAGGATTTCTGCTGTGGTTTCTACCGGAGCTGTCTCTGTCATCACCAGGACATCCGCAGATGGTGTTTGAGCTGAGGCTGTTGTTACATCTGTACTACTGGTCGTAAGATCAGCATCGGCAGTTTCGATGGTGCCTGCTTCTGTACTGGCTTCTGTGGATACGGTATTTTCTGCAGTATTCTTCTTTTCTTCACGCGATGCAGCAATATCGGCTTCAACTTCGGCAATCTGCTTTTCGGTCGTGCTTAATTGTTTGTCCAGCATGATGGCCGTGGTTACGATGATGCTGACCATAATGACAGCGATGACGGCATACTTACCAAGTGGGCCAAAAATAACTTTGTTGTCTGTAGGTTGTGTATCTTCTGCTTGTGTTTCGGTGGTCATGGTATCTTCCTGTCTAGGTGGATGGTTTCGTTCGTTAAAAGCGAAGGAGCATTAAAAAAGCCCGGCCTCTGACGTTCAGAGGCCGGGCTTTTTATTCATGCTTTATTGCTTCAGTTTAAAGCTGAAAACGAAAGCTTATTTAGCTTCAGTTTTAACTTCAGCTTTAGCAGCAGGGGCAGGAGCAGCTACAGCAGGAGCAGCTTGAGGAGCTGGAGCGTAGTAACCCTGAGGAGCATAACCGTTGTAGTAACCGTTAGAACCATTGTAGTAACCGTTGTTGTCCCAGTTACCGTTACCTTTACCGTGTCCTTTACCGTGACCTGATGCTTTCATACCGAAAGAGAAAGAACCGTCGAAGTCGCCGTTGCCGTCAAAATCGCCAGCACCGTTACCGTTGTTGTTCATGTTGTTGCTACCATTGTAAGAACCATTAGAACCGTTGTAAGAGCCGTTAGAACCATTGTAGCCGTTAGAACCGTTGTAGTAGTTGTCACCGGTGTAAGAACCGTTACCGTTGCCGTGACCTTTACCGTGACCTGATGCTTTCATACCGAAAGAGAAAGAACCGTCGAAGTCACCAGAACCGTCAACATCAGAAGCGCCGTTGCCACTGTTGTTCCAGTTGTTGTTGCCATTGTAGTTAGAGTTGTTGTTGTCACCGAAGAAAGGCATATCCCAATCAGCAGAAGCAACAGTAGAAGTAGCAAGGATTGCGGCAGCAGCCAGTGTTTGTAATGTTTTCATTTTAAAACCCTCAAAGTTTGTTATACAGCAATATTAAAAATTAGTTTCATGCGCTTGGCCTCTACGACCAGTGAGATAAAGTATATTATAAAAATCTAATATTAGCAAGTATTAATTTGCTTCTGTGCGCGAACAGTTCCCCAACTGTTTGGTTTTATTTGATTTTATATTTCCGTTACAGTGAGGATTTTAGAGTGTTGACGTATTCACACAGCGTTTCAAGCAGTACCAACTGGTCACCAACGGTGTCGTGTGCTGATCGGATGGCTTCGATCTCAGCAAAAAACTGGTTTAAAGTGCGGTTAGAGCTGGCTGGATCAGTGAATCTGTCCTGCCGGTATGCATTCCATCGCTTCTGTTCTTCTCCATTCAGGGTTTCCCGGAAGTTGCGGGCACGGTAGCGGAACAGCATCTCGTCCAGACGAGCATCGTCGAAGTTGAAATCCAGTGCTGCCAGGTCTTCGGCACGGGTATTGCGTATGCTGTCGATACGTTGGCTGTCTTCACGGCTGAAAAAACCGCCCGAGTAGAGCTGACCATCGGGGTCGTGAACTGCCGGGAAATCATTGTCCTTGAAGATATTCGATGTTTTTGCGGCGAATTCATCGATATGTTGCAGGATAAGTTCGCGGTGTGCCATGCAGGCCTCTATATCGATACCGAGGCGCTCAGCGGCTTTGGTATCCATGGTTTTGAGAGGGACAATTATGGGGCATTTATTGATATGTACCTGTTTTAAGGGAATGCGCTGAACGCCTTCAGGTAACTCGGCGGCCGGGGTATACAGCCGGGCTGCCATCTCTTCTGTATCGGCAGCAAAAAATTCTTCAGGGTGAACATTCAGGTCATACATGATGTAGCCATTTTTATTCACCGGGTGCTGACAGATCGGCATCACCATCGCTATCGCACCACGTTCTGCTGAGTAACGGGAAGATACGTGCAGCAGAGCATCGTGGGTACGCAGGTTTATCTGTTTGCTGACCTCTGCTTTTTTTCGCATACCATATATATAGTCGTATAGGCGAGGCTGCCTGTCTCTGATGAGTTTAGCGACAGCGATGGTTGCGTACACATCTGACATGGCATCATGTGCTGCTTCATGTTTGATGTCATTGGCTTTCGTGAGTAGTTCAAGACGGATGCTGGGATGACCATCCTGTTCCGGCCAGTTGATGCCTTCGGGCCTTAATGCGCGTGTTAAACGGACCATATCGATGATGTCCCAGCGTGAATTTCCGTGCTGCCACTCATGGGAATAAGCATTGAAGAAGTTACGGTAGAGCGCATTGCGGGTAAATTCATCATCGAAGCGGATATTGTTATAACCGGCGATGCAGGTTCCCGGTGTAGAAAACTCCCGGTGAATCATACTGATAAACTCGACTTCACTGATACCTTCAATCAGCGCTTTCTGCGGCGTAATGCCCGTTACCAGGCACGCATGAGGATCGGGGATACAATCATCGGCGGGTTTGCAATACAAGGTGAGTGGGTCACTGATGATATTCAGATCTTCATCGGTGCGGATGCCTGCGAATTGCGCGAGGCGGTCGTAACGTGGGTCGATACCGAAAGTTTCGTAGTCGTACCAGTAGATTGAGTTTGTCATTTTTATCGTATTTTTTAAATAAAAAGCCTGGATAGATTACTGTTATCCTGAGTGATAGTGAAGGTCATTGCCAGAATAATTTTTCCTGTGTGATGATCGCAGTTTGCAGATCGCTGCTGCAGGTGCGTCCTCACCTACAGCAGCGGAATTTATTCCGTGATACCACACTACGTCGTCAACCGCCGATAGATATCGGATACTTTCAGCGGTAACTGTGCCACGTCATCGATCACCGAATAATTAGCGGCACCATACATATGGGGTAGATAGTCACGTGCTTCTTCGTCAATGGTGATGCAATAGGAGTGGATGCCATCTCGATGGGCTTCATACAATGCCTGTCGGGTATCTTCGACACCGTACTCTCCACGGTAGGTATCGTAATCGTCAGGTTTTCCATCGGAGAGGGTGATGAGTAATTTAGTAGAAGCTTCGACTTCACCGAACAACCGTGTCATATGACGGATGAATACACCCATACGTGTGTAATCTTTGGGTCGTATGTTTGCGATGCGTCCTTTTATCTCTTCATCATAGGTTTCATCGAAAGCTTTTATCTTGTAGAGTTCGCAACGTGTACGGGTCACGCCTGAGAAGCCGTATATGGCAAACCGGTCTCCCAGTATCTGTATGACTTCCGAGAGTAAGATCAACGATTCGCGTTCAGCATCATTTATCCAGCCTTTGGTGGAACCGCTCATGTCGACCATGAACATGACTGCGACGTTTCTTTCTTCCTTATGCATCTTGGTGAACAGCCGGTCGGTCATCTCCATGCCGCTTCTTACATCACCGTAGGCTTCGACCAGAGCATCGATATCGATATCGTCGCCGTATACCTGTCTCTTTAGTAATTTATCCTCACCACGCAGGATCTCAAAAGTGTGTCGCAGGCTTTTTAATAAACCCTCATATTTGTCCAATGTATTTTCGACGAAATCATCATATTTCGGTTCTATCTCCAGCTCGCGCAGTACACACCAGTTTTTGTGATAGTGCTGGCGCTTGAAGTTCCATTCATTATACAGTTCAGCACCCTCGATATGGTAGGTTCCCTGCCAGACATCATCCGGATTCAGTATCTCTTCTTCGTATTTTTTTAGATCATATTCACCGGGTCCGGCTGCGTGAAGATGTTCGGGTGGTATCTCGCCAAAATCGACGATGATAGATGTCATCAGCTCTTTCACGTGATCAGGTATGGGTATGAGTTCGCCTTCAAGTTCCAGTTCGATTATACCCGGATTGGCTTGTTGTTCGTCCCCATCATTTGTTTTAGTCCTGATAGTGAATGTTGTATCTGTATCAACTTCCGGTTCATCTCCTGAATCACTGCTGTTCTTCTTCAGTGCTTCTCTCGCCAGCTCACTCAATGCTATCCGAAAGTAAGCTTTTTCTTTTTCGATACGTTTTCGCATTACCTCATCAACGCGGTCGAGTTTTAAAATACCCTGATAACAACATGCTTTCGGGGTGACTTTATTTTTGATGAGAGATAGGCACTGTAGAGTATCACCTACACAGGCATCCTCAGCGGTGAGGTTGTCTATGATGATTTTCCAGTCATCAGAAAATAAATATTCATCTTCAGCACCGGTTTTTCGTTTGAGCCGCTGCATATCACGGTACAGGCCGGGAAGTTCTCGTTCGATACAGGCTTCCAGCCGAATGCTTTCCAGGAACGTTATCTTCTCCAGCCGGGCATCGGGGTTTTCGCAGTCGAGTATCTCTTCGAACGGAAGACGGAAGGTACCAAACTGGATCTGGGCCCATAGGAATGCGACGGTGGCTTTATAGATTAAAAAATTTTCTTTTGACTCTTCGAGCAGGGCAGTGATGGCCGGCAGGAAGATGGCTTCGGTATCCGTGTATGCGTGATTATCTTCTGATTCAGAAATTTTTAATTTACGCCCGGATAGTCCCTGTACGAAAGGTAGCAG
>DROB01000312.1 GCA_011321985.1 Gammaproteobacteria bacterium
CCTTGATCGTATTCAGATCGTTAAAGGCTGGCTGGATAAAAACGGCAAGACACATGAAAAAGTCTACGATGTTGCCTGGTCAGGTGACCGAAAACCAGGCAAGAACGGCAAACTGCCCGCGGTAGGCAATACGGTAGACGTAAAGAATGCAGACTGGAGCAACACCATCGGTGCAGCTGATTTATCAACCGTGTGGACAGACCCCGATTTCGATGCGAAACAAAAAGCATTCTACTACGGTCGCGTGCTTGAGATCCCGACACCGCGCTGGACCACTTATGACGCCAAACGCTTCGGTGTCAAAATCCCTGAAGGCGCACCAACCTCGACCCAGGAACGCGCTTACACCTCGCCGATCTGGTACACACCAAAAGGATAGTTTAGTTGTTGAGCAAATGGTTACGCGAGCCCCTGTTACATTTTCTGTTAATCGGGGCTCTGCTTTTTATTATCTTTGGTTTAAAAAATAACGGTATCTCAGACCAGAGTAAACGCATCGTATTTACCCAGAACGATATTCAGCGCCTGGGCCAGCTGTGGGAAAAACAGCGACAACGACCACCGACCCAAATCGAACTCGAAGGTTTGATCGAACAGCAGATTCGTGAGCAGGTACTGTATCGCGAAGCGCTGGCGATGGGGCTGGACAGGAATGACAGCATCGTGCGTCGACGGCTGGCGCAGAAAGTTGAATTCATCTCCTCTGATCTGGCAGCACAGGTCGAACCATCCGAAGCAGATCTTGCCGAGTACCTTGCCAGCCATAGCGAGCAGTTTGCAATACCCGGTCATATCAGTTTTACACAGATATATCTGAGTGCCGACAGACGTGGAGCAGACATAGAAGATGATGCCACCCGGTTACTGGCCGGGTTAGAGGAGACGGGTACTGACACCGATATTACGGAGCTTGGTGATCCGTTTATGTTCGGACAGAGACACGAACAGTTAACCGAGGCTGATGTGTCTCGCCTGTTTGGTGAAGATTTTGCCAGCAAGATATTTTCTCTACCGGTCGGCCATTGGCAGGGACCCGTCCGCTCTGCCTATGGACTACACCTGTTATATATAGAAAACAGGACTACCGCGAGCCCGCCTGATCTGGCGGCAGTACGCGACAAGGTACGCAACGAATGGCTGAACCAGCAACGTAATACGATTGATGATGCTTTTTATAACAGCTTGCGGCAGCGGTATGAAATAATCATTGAGGATGACAATCTGAAAGGCTTATCAGCGAGTGCAAAATAATGCTTCGTCGAACAGTTTTTTACCTCTGCCTTTCCTGCTTGCTACAATTTTTTATCAGCTCAATTTCGATCGCCGATGAGATCCGCCCCGGTTACCTGGAATTAAAAGAAAACAGCGAAAACACTTTCTCGGTGATATGGAAAGTACCAGCGAAAGGCGATAAAAAACTGGCCCTGTACGCAAACCTGCCCGCCAGCTGTCAGGACAAAACACAACCCTATGCACAGTTAATTAATGACGCGTATATACAACGCCGGATCGTCGCCTGTGACCAGGGCCTGCTGGAACAGACTCTCTCTATCGCAGGATTAGCGACGACCAATACCGACGTATTACTGCGCATCGAATTTCTCAACGGCAGCTCGCAATCCGTCTTGCTCACACCGACCGATAACACCTTCGACATACCCGCACACACTTCCAGCCTGCAGATTGCCGGTACCTATACCTGGCTTGGTATCACCCATATCCTGCTGGGCGTCGACCACCTGTTATTCGTGTTCGCGCTGTTGCTGATTGTAACCGGCAAGCGTCAGTTGTTATGGACGATTACGGCTTTTACCTTCGCGCACAGCATCACACTGGCCGGTGCAACGCTGGGACTGGTTTACATACCGCAGCAACCGGTCGAAGCGGTCATCGCCCTGAGCATCCTGTTTCTCGCGATGGAAATCGTC
>DROB01000313.1 GCA_011321985.1 Gammaproteobacteria bacterium
CTGAACGATGCCATTTCAAGATCATCGATGACCCACATAAGATCACCCTGTATAATCGTGACATCCTGCTGATGCATGGTGACACCCTGTGTACCGATGATGTCGAGTATCAGAAATTTCGCCAGATGGTAAGAGACCCGTTATGGCAGCGACAACTACTAAGTAAATCACTAGAAGAACGCTACCAGATCGCGAAGAATATTCGAGAGAACAGCAAACGGCTGAGCATCGAGAAAGAAGAAGACATCATGGATGTCAATCAGGATGAGACCGACCGTGTTTTTATCAAAAACCATATCGACCTGATCATACACGGGCACACACACCGGCCTATGATCCATCAGAAGAAAGTGAATGGCCGTGATACCACGCGTGTGGTCCTGGGCGACTGGCATGAGACCGGGAGTTACCTGCGGATAAATGGTGGTAGCGATGAGCTTGAGCTGAAGACGTATCGGTAGAGTCTGGTGCGCTTTACTGTAGCTGTATAGTTCCTCTGCAGGTGATCGCGGTTTGCAAACCGCTCCTACGGGGTGGTGTATTTATTCTGCGGGTGATCGTGATTTGCAAACCGGTTCAGTGTATTTATTCTGCGGGCAATCGTGATTTGCAAACTGGCCAACGTATCTGGAGCGGAATCTATTCCGCGATGCCAGACCCGGCAGGTTTAGCCGGGATGGGCTGTATTTATATAACGTGCTCTATCGTTAAACCTACTCTAACAGGATTTTTGGTTTATCGCCGATGGAAAATTTCCGGTATTTTTCGGGGATTTTGAATTTAGCTGAATCGACTGACACTTTTTCATACCCTGTTAGAATCCTGGATCGTTCATTGCTGTGCCATTCCTGCAAAGGCAGGCCTTTTGCGTAATACCGGCCCGAATTATAAATCTGATCCACATAAAAACAGGCTGTCTGTCTGTCCGAGATCTTGTTATCGACCATTTTTACCTGTTGACCGGAAACGACTCTCTGGTAGTTCTGTAAAATAGAACGTACATCAGGCAATATATTCTCTATCAGTTGAATCTCGGAGCATGTCTCTTCATCCGTTTTTCCCTGTTTAACAAAAACACGGTAATTATAAACTTTTTCACCAGAGACCGTCGGAGCATCGGATAACTGCAAGAATTCAATGACAGGCTTAACCGGTACATCCTCATCAGAAAAGGGGGTTTCTTTTATGACGAGTACGGATTTATCATAATGGCTAACACTGGATATCGTTTTATATTTATCGTCATAGATGATATAACCACTGCTCCCACCTTCCTCATCATCGACCCTTATGTAACGATCTGAAACCAGCATGGTTACTTCATATTCTTCTGTGCCCGGTTCTCTTTCGATGTATGAAAGCTTATAGACTTCCTGTTTTTCCATCGGGGTTTCTGCATTGACAGAAAATGACAGAGACCCTGACACGATAAGTAAAATTAAATTTTTAATCATAATATTTTTTGTAGAATTTTATTCTGCCAGAACAGGTGCAATCAATTAATAGAGGCGCCCTTAAAAGCGATCAAGGAGACCCTGCATCTCTTCTTTGCTAAACCCGGCTTCCATTCTCGCTTCTGTCTCAAAAGGCCCGAATCTGGCTCCCTGCATATACTTTTCGATCAACTCAAGGAAAGTCTTCCGGGAATCCAGTTTGCGTTCTTTACATAAGGTCTTATACCAATATGACCCGATCCTTACATGACCTATCTCTTCATCAAAGATTTTTTGCAATATCCCAATGAGTGGTGTGTCACCCGTTGGCTGTAATTTTTCTATCATACCCGGTGTCACGTCCAGTCCTCTGGCTTCCAGGACACGCGGAACCAGTGCCATCCGTGTCAAAACATCAAAATCAGTTTTAACCGCCATCTCCCATAATCCGTTATGTGCAGGAAAATCACCATAAGCGGCATCGTGTTGTTCCAGATAATCAGACAACATCGTAAAGTGCTGCGCCTCTTCTGCCGCAATCTTACACCAGTCAGTATAATACTGTTCCGGCATCATCTGGAATCGGTAGACTGCATCCAGAGCCAGGTTGATCGCATTAAACTCGATATGTGCGATAGCATGGACCAGCGTTAACCTTCCTTTCAAACTGGAAAAATTACGCCTCGGTACATCTCTGGGATCGACCAGCTCAGGTTTCAACGGTCGCCCCGGTACCGGCAACTGGCTTACCTCCGGCAACTGGCTCCATGTTAAAGTGCCAGCCAACCATTGCTCCTGCAGCAATAAAGTCGCCTGTACCTTTTGGCCAGGGTCATCAAGCAATAAACAATCAAGGGCCTGATCAAATAAATTCATACTATCGGTCTTCATCAAGCCTTATTTTACCAATAAAAAAGGCCTGAAAATCAGGCCTTTTTTAACTATTTAGCGGGTTTAGCCGAAAAATATTATAGCGAAATATTCGCTTTGTTCTTCTCCAGTGTTTTACTACCGATGCCATCGACATTTTCCAGATCCTGGATAGATTTAAACTTGCCGTGACTGCTCCGGTACTTCACTATTGCCTCTGCCTTGCTGACCCCTATTCCTATCATGGCAGAAGCAATCTGCTCAGCACTGGCATCATTGATATTAATTTTCCCGGCAAAAGCGACTGATGAAAACATCAGGATTGCGGCTAAGAAAAGTGTATGAAGTAATTTCATGATTATCCTCCCTGGATATTTTTGATTGGAGCGGAGAGGATATCTGGTTTTATTTACCGAAACTATCAGCCATTATCGCTACAAACTGTAAGTAGATTCTTACAAGGAAATAGATTTTATATAATCTAAGTATGCTCTGATTAATTCATCCGTGGTCCATTATCCTGAAGCCGACATCTGAAGCCGACAAAAGTGAAGTCTTCTTAAGATCACGTATTTAACGTGGCAACGATGCTCTGCAGAACCTTACACGGGTCATTTGCCTGAGTGATCGGACGACCTATCACCAGATAGGATGCACCGTCCTGCATGGCTCTCTCCGGGGTGACCACTCGACACTGATCATCTTTACCGGCATCAGCCGGTCGGATACCCGGTGTTACCAGTAAAAAATCATCACCCATACTCTGCCGTAATATCTGTGCTTCCTGCGCCGAACAGACCACACCATCAAGCCCGGCATCTTGCGTCATCGTCGCTAGCCGTGAGACCATGTCCTGTGGTGTTGATTTGACACCCAGAGCATCAAGTTCACTCTGACCACTGCTGGTCAACCAGGTGACGGCGATTAATAAGGGTGTTTTGCCATTATTTGTGGACAATGCCTGTTTGGCTGCGGACATCATCTTCTCTCCACCCAGAGCATGCACGTTTAACATCCACACCCCGAGGTCTGCCGCAGCAGCACATGCCCTGGCAACCGTATTGGGGATATCATGGTATTTTAGATCCAGGAACACATCAAAATTTTTATCGACCAGTTGTCTCACCAGTGCGGGGCCACACCGGGTAAAGAGTTCTTTGCCAACTTTTAACCGGCACAACGACGGCTCCAGTTGCTCGACCAGCTGCATGGTCTCTTTTTCTGAGGGAAAATCCAGTGCGACGATGACGGGGGATGAACTTTTCATAGTTTATTTATAATTCTCAGCTCCATGTGGAGACCTGTAGATTTAAGGGCATCTCTATTGATTGGCTGCACCCTCTAGCTTTAAACTCAGTCCAGAACCAAGATGTGCTTTCGAAGCCAGGCCCACAGTTATAAGCATGGACCTGCCAGGAAAGTACCATGCAGGGTCTGGGCTGAGAACTTAAAGCTCCGTAGGGCGCGACCTGGAGCATACTTCTGCGGCGTTATGAGCCTTGAAAATGGAATAACCATTATACTGCGTCCCATGCCTTGCAGCTACACGCTTCATGCCTCGCAGAGGGTGTAATCAATCAATAAAAGTGCCCTTAAGGTGACCTTAGCTACTTACCCTTAGCCCGGGCATTCTGGTTATTGTTCCGACTCGATAACACTGGGTTTTACGCTACCCCAATGATTGCAGCTCGGGCACAACCAGTAATGTGTATTGGTATTAAAACCGCATTTTTGACATCTATATCCCATGCTGTCTTTTTGCATAACAGAGATAGCTGCAATCAAGTCATCGAAAACCTCATCCGCATCGATACCCCTTGCTTTATATGAGACAAGTTTCTGCAAACCCGCCAGACTGGGCTGATGTTTTATCTTGTCCGACAGGTAGTCGATAGCCGATTGCTTTCCTTCGGATCGCTCCAGTACGGAAGCGATCACATTCTGCAAAAAAAGATTCTCGTGCCGATCTTGCAGTGCCACCAGATACTCATATAACTTATCCTGTGATGATAAATTTTCATAACATCCAAGTAAAGAATCGATGACCAGAATCATCGACTCCGCATCCTGCTTTTCTATATCTTCATATATTTTTATCGCTTTCCTGTCTTCGCCCGAATCTTTCATCTGATCTGCCAGCAGGATAGTCGCACGCACACAGGAAGCATCATAATGTAACGCTTTCCTGGCATGATTCTCCAACTGACTTATATCACCTTTTGTTCTGGATATATCGGCCAGCTCACAATAGTAGTGTGCGATCATCGGTCCGACCACAGCCTGATTTTCAGAAAACAGATCCACTGCGATATCGATCGCTTTGAACCAGTCTTTTTCCTGCTGGTAGATAAGTATCAGGTTATGTCGTGCTTCTTTCGATTTTTCATCCTGTATCAGCACTTCTTTGAACAGACCTTCAGCCCGGTCAAACCAGCCTGCACCCAGGTAGTCATAACCCAGTTCCAGTAATATCTTACTGCGATAGTGTTCGGGTAATGACGGACGAGCGATCAGCCCCTGATGAATTTTGATGGCTTTATCCATCTCGCCATTCTTTCTATAGATCTTACCCAGAGTGAAGTGCGTATCGATGGTATCCCAGTTAGATTCCACCAGTTTCACGAACACATCCAGCGCTTTTCCCTGCTCATCGTTAAGCAGATAGTTCAGACCTTTGAAGTATTCAGAGGACAGGGTCGACTGTTGCTTTTTATGTGATTGTTTCGTACGAAACAGTAGCCACAGAAAACCGATAGCCACAGGCACTACAGCTAGTGTCCAGGCTGGCATTTGTGAGAAATCAAACACGTTACTGTATCAGACCCAACGTCGAAAGACGTTTGATGTATTTATGAAATGATGAAGTGAACTTTTATCGTCAGTGGCAGACAGGTAATACAGAAGGATCAACCCGCTTCTTTGAGCATCGACTCATTTACCCGCTCGCGTAATTCTTTGCCAGGTTTGAAATGTGGTACATGCTTTCCAGGTAAGGCAACAGACCCGCCTGTTTTTGGATTACGCCCTGAACGAGGTGGGCGATAGTGTAAAGAAAAACTGCCAAAACCGCGTATTTCGATTCGCTCCCCACCTGATAATGAGTTACTCATCTGTTCCAGCATACTTTTAACCGCCAGCTCCACATCCTTGTAAGCGAGATGACTTTGTTTGCGCGCAATACGTTCAATCAGTTCTGATTTCATCATCGCGTTTGTTTGCATTTCTTCAGCCATACCAATAATCTTCCTCTGTTGTTAATCAACAATCAACTGACAATCAAATTTATTCTATATCGTCCATACTCGGGCGACGGCAGGGAGCATCGTACACATCAATACGCAAAATCCCCTGGCAATTGCCCGACCTTTCTCCTTAACCGCTTCGCTACTTACACTCATGCAAGTTCCCGCATTTGCCCTGACAGGCCACATCCCTGTGGCAAGCATGTCGTTCAGGATGACAGTCGAGCGTGCGATGTCATCTAACCTTAGTCGTTAGCTTTCATCTGCTCTTTCATCAAATCACCTAAAGTCGGTGCAGCACCCACAGATGCTTCCTGATTATCTGAGAAGTCTTTCAACGCTTCAGATTCATCATCGTAGTCTTTGGCTTTGATCGATAATGCGATACCGCGATTCTTACGGTCAACACCCATCAGCTTCGCTTCGACTTCGTCACCTACTTTAAGGACTGTACTGGCATCTTCAACGCGATCACGCGAGAGTTCTGAAGCACGCAAGGTACCTTCAACACCTTCACCTAGATCGATGATGGCGGCTTTTGCGTCCACTGACAATACGGTGCCTTTAACGATAGAGCCTTTTTTATTCTCCGCGATAAAGGTAGAGACAGGATCCTGTTCCATCTGCTTGATCCCCAGCGAGATACGCTCACGCTCAGCATCGATAGATAAAACGACCGCTTCGATAGTATCGCCTTTCTTGTAGTCACGAACGGCTTCTTCACCGTTGTCATCCCATGAGATGTCAGACATGTGAATCAGGCCATCGATCTCGCCATTAAGGCCGACGAACACGCCAAAATCAGTGATCGACTTGATGGTACCGGTAACCTTATCGCCCTTGTTATGTGTCGCAAAGAACTCATCCCATGGATTTGCCTGACACTGCTTCATACCCAGTGATATACGACGACGTTCTTCGTCGATATCCAGGATCATGACTTCTCTCTCTTCACCCAGGGTGACGATGTTGGCAGGGTTAACATTTTTGTTGGTCCAGTCCATCTCAGAAACGTGAACCAGTCCTTCGACACCGTCTTCGATCTCGACGAAACAACCGTAGTCAGTAATGTTGCTGACCTTACCGAACAGGCGTGAACCTTCAGGATAACGACGAGCGATCTCAGCCCATGGATCATCACCAAGCTGTTTCAGGCCAAGAGAAACGCGTGTCTTCTCTTTATCGAACTTGAGCACCATGACTTCGATCTCGGTACCTACTTCGACGATCTCTGAAGGATGACGTACACGTTTCCATGCCATGTCAGTGATATGTAACAGACCGTCGATACCGCCGAGATCAAGGAACGCACCATAGTCGGTGAGGTTCTTGACCACGCCTTTGATCGGCTTGCCTTCTTCGATGCTGTTAAGTAATGCCTCGCGTTCTTCGCTGTACTCATTTTCGACAACAGCACGGCGTGAGACCACGACGTTGTTGCGTTTCTGGTCCAGTTTGATGATCTTGAATTCCAGATCCTTGTTTTCCAGATAAGCGGTATCGCGTACCGGACGGACATCGACCAGTGAACCCGGCAGGAATGCACGGATGTCACCCAGTTCGACGGTGAAGCCACCTTTGACCTTGCCGGTAATAATGCCGGTAATGATCTCTTCTGCTTCAAATGATTTTTCAAGTGTGATCCAGGCTTTAGCGCGTTTGGCTTTCTCACGAGACAGGCGGGTTTCACCGTAACCATCTTCAACCGCTTCTAATACCACTTCAACTTCATCGCCAATATTGACTTCTAATTCACCCTGTAGATTGGTGAACTGGCTGACGGGGATAACACCTTCTGATTTCAAACCGGCAGATACGATGACGTATCCATCAGAGATATCAGCGATAGTACCAAGGACAACGTTGCCGGCACTCATATCGGTTTGACTCAGGCTTTCTTCGAATAATTCTGCAAAACTTTCAGACATAATAATTTTTGATTGTGTGATTATTTACCGTTGGAATATTCCATGAAAAGGTTCATGAAATTAAGTAAATGCATCACTGTTAAGTTAATAAAACAGCCTGCCATGCGACAGACCACCGGTGGGTCACTGTTAAAATTCAAGCTTTAACCGACCCGTTGACCGACCCAATTCATGACTTCACCAGTCACCTGTTCAATATTGAGCTCAGTCGTATCGATGATAATCGCATCTGATGCCGGTTTCAGCGGTGCTGTCTTCCGATTCATGTCGCGATCATCACGAACTCGCAGGTCTTCTACGAGGGAAGAGAGATTAACATCTATTCCTTTGTCTTTCAACTGCTTATAGCGTCTTAGTGCTCTTTCTTCCGGACTGGCGGTAAGATAGATTTTTAATACTGCATCAGGAAAAACGACGGTACCCATATCCCGCCCATCGGCCACCAGTCCCGGTTGCTGTAAAAACGCGCGCTGACGCGCCAATAGTGCCTCACGGACGGCGGGAATGGCGGCAATCTGTGATGCCTTTGCACCCATTTCTTCAGTACGAATCTGTTGAGTGATGTCCTCTCCATCGAGCAAAATGACCAGATTTTGATCCATTTGCTCATAAGAAACAGATAAATTAAGTGCGATATCAGCCAGCTGTGCTGCCTCGATCGTCTTCGCTTCGACATCCGGAAACAACCGTGAAACCTGTAATGCAGTAATCCGATACAGCGAACCACTGTCCAGGATGTGCCAGCCCAGATGCCCGGCTACCGCGAGACAGATGGTGCCTTTACCTACGCCACTGGGGCCATCCAGGCAGATGACCTGTGTATTTTTCTGTTTCATTGTCCTGTCCTGTTTATTCCCATATTCAACGTGAGGACAAATACAAAATCTGTTCCTCGATGGTTAATCATCGACCAACTGAATCGACAGACCGCAGGATGCAGCCAGTTCCGCAAAACCCGGAAAAGACGTGTTCACAGTGTCACAATCTTCGATATGAATATCCCCTTCTGCACGTAACCCGGCCATGGCAAAAGCCATCGCGATACGGTGGTCATCATGACTATGCACCGAAGCAGAACCGATCCGCCCACCCTGGATAATCATTCCATCATCAGTCGCCGTAGCATCGATACCCAGTGCCTGCAGACCATCGGCCATGACCTGGATGCGGTCGCTCTCTTTCACCCGTAATTCTTCGGCACCGGTAACGATGGTCTGGCCCTGCGCACAGGCAGCTGCCACGAATAAAACCGGGAACTCATCGATCGCCAGCGGCACCAGGGATTCAGGGATGTGCACACCTATCAGATCTGCAGACCGGATACGGATATCAGCGACCGGCTCGCCCCCTACCACCTGCTGGTTAGAAACAGTGATATCCCCACCCATCAGTTTCAGGATATCGATAACACCGGTGCGTGTCGGGTTGATGCCGACATGCTGCAATACGATATCTGAATCTCGTGCAATGCTGGCACCCACCATAAAAAAGGCGGCAGATGAGATATCACTGGGTACATCGATATCGGTTGCGATTAATCTGGCCGGGCCATCGACGCATGCGGTAGAGTCGTTCACCGTAACCTCGCAGGAAAAAGCATCCAGCATACGTTCGGTATGGTCACGGGTAACCGCCGGTTCGGTGACACAGGTTTTGCCCTGTGCATACAGGCCAGCCAGCAAACAACAGGATTTGACCTGTGCACTGGCCATCGGCATCGGATAATCTATCCCGATTAATTTTTGCCCGCCATGTATCTTCAGTGGTGGTCTGCCGCCTTCTGCGGTATCCACTCTTGCGCCCATCTCAGCCAGAGGATCCGTCACCCGTTTCATCGGACGTTTAGACAGGGAAGCATCCCCACTGAGTTCCACATCAAAAGACTGGCCTGCCAGCAGACCGGCCAGCAGTCGCATCGAAGTACCGGAATTACCCAGATCGAGTGGTTTCGATGGCGGCTTCAAGCCGTCCATGCCGACACCTTCGATGCTCACCCTGCCATCGACAGGGCCATCTATATGTACTCCCATGGCCTGAAAAGCACGCAGTGTATTCAGGCTGTCTTCTCCGTCTAAAAACCCACTGATATGACTCGTCCCTTCGGCCAGTGAGGCAAACATGATGGAGCGGTGCGAGATGGATTTGTCGCCGGGAACCCGGATGGAGCCTTGCAGCCCGGGTTTATTCAGGCCGCCTTGTACGATGAATTTCATATGAGAGACTTTCTAATGGGTAAATTTGTCGCGGGTCTGTTTTGCGTGCTGAAAAACCTCGATGAGCTTTTCCCCATCACCCGACTGCAGCGCATTATATAACATATCCAGTTCATCCCTGTAACGTTTCATCATATCCAGGATGGGTTGCTGGTTATTCAGACAGACATCGCGCCACATGACAGGATCACTCGATGCGATGCGCGTGACATCACGAAATCCCCCTGCCGCAAAACGAAACACATCTTCGATATCATCAATATTCTCCAGACAATGCACCAGACCAAAAGCAAGCAGATGTGGTAGATGGCTGGTGGCAGCCAGTATCTTGTCGTGATGCGCTGCATCCATCGATTCCACTTCAGCCCCCACCGTCTGCCAGAGTGTCGTGACCCGCTCTATCGCATCGCTATCAGTATCATCGCCAGGTGTAAGGATGACACGTCGGTTTTTATATAGATCAGCAAAAGCAGCGTCCGGCCCACTGTTCTCGGTCCCCGCTATCGGATGCCCTGCGACAAATCGTCTACCATTATCGGGGAAAACAGTTTCTGCCAATTGCAGAACCCGTTGCTTCGAACTACCGGCATCGGTGATCACTGCCCGGGTATTACCCCCCGCTTTCAGGCCCACTGCAATTTTTTCAAACACCGTCTGCATCGCACCCAGAGGCACAGAGACAAAAATAATATCGGCCTGTTCTACCGCATGACTGATATCGGTATCGTAAGCATCGATGATATTCAGCTGTTTAGCTTTCTGCAAGGTTTCTTCACTGCGACCAGCACCGATGATATTGTCACAAGCATCGGCCGCTTTTAATGCCAGACACAACGACCCCCCGATCAGCCCGGTACCGATAACACAAAGATTGTTAATTAATTTTGTCATAGATGAAAAAACCAGACCGTAGGAGCGGATTGTAATCCGCGATAACCATTATGTACCACATACACTGATTACAAACACAGTTTCAAAGCCTGGATAAACCGTTCATTCTGCTGCCGCGTACCGATGGTAACCCTCAGATACTCCGGCATAGCATAGTTCGCAACCGGCCTCACGATAACGCCCTGTCGTAACAGTTTGTCATACAGTGCCAGTCCATCCTGCTCTACATTGAGCGAAATAAAATTACCCATGGTCGGTAGATAACGCAGGTTCATCTCTGTAAATACTTTTTGCAAAAAAGCCTTTCCATCGTTGTTCATCGCCACACTTTTGCTGACATGTCCGTCGTCATCCAGCGAGGCTAACGCCGCGGCCTGCGCGATCATATTGGTATTAAAAGGTTGCCTGACCCGATTCAGTATATCTGCAATCTCCGGATTTGAAATCGAATAACCGATCCGTAAACCTGCCAAAGCATACACTTTTGAAAACGTCTGGGTGATGACCAGATTAGGAAACAGCTGTAACCACTGATCGATACGTGGTTTAAACTCATCATCCACATATTCCGTATAGGCCAGATCCAGAACGATGATGATGTTCGTCGCGATACGAGCAAACAGTTCTTCCAGCTCAGAGGGCGCTAACCATGTACCTGTCGGATTGTTTGGATTGGCGATAAAGATGATGCGTGTGGTGCCGTCGATCTGTGCGAGCAATGCTTCGGGATCATGCCCCAGCGGCATACTCTCATGATCTTCAGCAAAGGCTTTCGCGATATTTGCTTTTGCACCAACGGCCTGCACCACGATAGGATACACGGCGAATGAATGCTCTGAGAATACGGCGGAATGTGATGGAGTTAAGAAAGCACGTGTCACCAGTTCCAGGATATCATTGGAGCCGTTACCCAGGGTGATGCATGCGGTTTCGACCTGATGTTTCTCTGCCAGCCTGGCACTTAGCGCAAAACCACCGCCATCAGGATAATAATTGATCGACGGTGATATATCGCTTATCGCTGTCAATGCCAACGGGCTCGGGCCGAGAGGGTTTTCATTCGAGGCCAGTTTGATCGAGTTTGATATACCCAGTTCACGCTCCAGCTCTTCAACCGGTTTACCCGGTTGATACGGCGTTAACTGCTGGACACCTGTGGTAGCTAGTTCGAGAAATGACTGTTTCACTTTCAGAGCACTGCTTTAGGATAAGAACCCAATATAGTCACCATGGCAGAAGCTTGTTCGATTTCGGAGATAGCTTCTCTGACTGAAACATCATCACGATGACCATCGATATCGATGAAAAACACGTAATCCCATACCCCCCTGCGTGATGGCCGGGATTCGATATTGCTCATGCTGATATTACGGTCAGCCAATGGTTTGAGAAGATCGAATAAGGAACCAGGTTTATTCTGAACGAAGACCAGCAGACTGGTCCGATCATCTCCACTGGGTGGCGCAACATGCTGACCGATGATGGCAAAACGTGTGGTATTGTCTGGCTCATCCTCGATATCAGATTCCAGGATGGGTACATCATACAGTTCAGAAGCCATGGAACCTCCGATAGAAGCGGTACCCATAGAAGCCGTATTGTTCTCTCTAGCATGCAGAACGGCCTGTGCATTACTGTTCATCGCGATACGTTCGGCATTGGGCAGGTGTTTACTCAGCCAGAGATCACATTGCGACAATGACTGCTGATGCGCATAGACACGATCGATCTTATCCAGCGAATCCAGTTGTGTAAGCAGGTTATGACGGATACGCAATGCGACTTCGCCACTGATGATCAATGGTGACTTCATGAAAAGATCGAGGGTATGGTTGATGACACCTGCACTGGAATTCTCCACCGGTACTGCACCAAAATTTGCACCGCCCGCTTCGACGATCCGAAATACTTCATCGATACTATCGACAGGCTGGGGGTCGATAAAACTGCCGAAGTGCTTTATCGCCGCTGAATGCGTGTAGGTACCTTCCGGCCCTAAAAATGCAACTTTCAATGGTCTTTCATGCGCCAGACAGGCAGCCATGATCTCGCGAAAGACACCCGCGATACTTTCATCTGTTAGCGGCCCTGCATTACGTTCCATCACCGCACGCAGTACCTGTGCTTCACGCTCAGGCCGGTAGAAATGCCCGGTTTCACCCTGTTGTTGCTTTACTTTGGCTACTTCAGCTGCACAGGCAGCACGTTCTGACACCAGGTTCTGAATAGACGTGTCTATCTCATCGATGCGCTTTCGTATTTCGGCTAGTGGGTCTTTTTCAGTCATGTTTTTAAGTTATGTATTGAAGCTCATTACTGTCCCGTTTACCATTCATATCTCGGATAGTATGCACACCGTTCAGTCTCTAATGCTGCTGTCATTCAATGTAAGCACCAATAAAAGTAACGAAACAGCGATGACTGGAGTTGCAAGTTTGCATGATTAAACCTGTAACTTAATAGCTTACAACTATTTCTTTAAGGGCACCTCTATCGATTGATTACACCCTCTGTGTGGTCTGAAGCATGTAGCTGCAAGACCGTGCTCTTCGGGACTTGATGCCAATCGATTAAAGAGGTAGGTAACCTTAAACCTGTCGTGCCTTTAGTACACCGTCTATCCCACTGAACTTTTCGATCAAATCTTCACCGATCTCACATTCGATGTCTATCAACGTATACGCCAGATCATTTTTTGATTCATTACGCATATGGTGGATGTTGTACCCTGCTTCGCCCACCGCCGTTGAGATCCTGGCGATCATATCCGGCATGTTCTTATGAGTGAGTGCAACACGCGACCTGCCACCACGTGGCAATTTTACTGCTGGAAAGTTTACCGAGTTCCTGATATTTCCATTTTCAAGGAAATCTTTTATCTGGTCCGCTATCATCATCGCACAATTTTCTTCCGCTTCAGCTGTCGAAGCGCCAAGATGCGGCAAAGTGATGACACGATCATTGTTCTTTAATTTCTGTGCCGGAAAATCGCAGACATATGCGCCCAGCTTTCCTGACTCCAGTGCGGCCAGTACAGCATCATCATTGACGATACCATGACGAGCAAAGTTTAAAATAACAGCACCATCTTTCATCGTCGCAATGTGTTCGCTGTTCATCAGGTCACGTGTAGCATCGATCAGTGGCACATGAAAAGTGATGAAATCTGATTGTTTGATCAACTCCTCTACGTTTTCCATCTCTTCGACATCCGAAGACATCTTCCATGCACTTTTGACCGTGATGGTCGGATCGAAACCGACAACACGCATACCCAGAGCAACCGCTACATTAGCGATCTCTACACCGATGGCCCCCAGGCCAACTACACCTAAGGTACGACCGGGTAATTCGTAACCGACATATTTTTTCTTACCCGCCTCTACTGCCTTGTTCTGTTCTTCATCTGAACCCTGCACATTTTCTGCGTACCACCAGGCCTGACAGATATTTCTACACGCCAGCAACATGCCCGCAATGACCAGTTCCTTCACCGCATTAGCGTTTGCACCCGGTGCATTAAAAACCACTACACCCTTATCACCCAGCTTCTCGACAGGCACATTATTGGTACCGGCTCCTGCCCGACCGACTACTTTTAAGCTATCCGGGATTTCCATGTCGTGTAAATTTTGTGAACGTAGAATAATCGCATCCGGATTATCCATTTCAGGGCTGACTGAATAGGTTTCTGCAGGTAGACGATTCAGACCTTTATCGGAAATGTTATTAATGGTTTTTATATTAAACATCTATATATCCAGCTTTCTGTATTGTTTGGTTTATTGTCGTGTTTGTCCTGAGCGATAACAGAATTTCAGCAACACCTGATAGGTCAGCGTTACCTCGAACCGATGATTTATGTGTGCTCGTTCTCAAATTCCTGCATGAAGCCGATCAACGCATCGACACCCACTTCAGGCATTGCATTGTAAATACTGGCCCGCATTCCACCGACAGAACGATGCCCTTTTAGCGTTACCAGGCCTTTTGCTGCCGCCTGTTCCAGGAAAGCCGCATCATGGTCCGGGTTTGCCAGAATAAAGGGAACATTCATCCACGAACGATAACGGACATCTACGGGATTACTGTAAAAAGAGGAATCGTCAATCGCCTGGTAGAGCTTTGCCGCTTTTCGTTTATTCACTTCTTCTATAGCCGGCAAACCACCTTTGTTCAGACCCCAGGCGAAGACCAGCCCGGCCAGGTACCAGCTGTAGGTCGGTGGTGTGTTATACATCGACTCGTTATCGGCGAAGGTTTTGTAGTCGAACATGACAGGCATATCGGGGTCAGCATTACCGATCAGATCATCGCGTACGATGACGATGGTCAGACCCGCCGGACCGATGTTTTTTTGTGCGCCTGCATAGATAACGCCGAATTTTGAGACATCGATCTCACGCGATAATATGGTTGACGACATGTCTGCAACCAGTGGTACATCACCGGTATCAGGGATGTAGTCGAACTCGACACCCACGATGGTCTCATTCGGTGTGTAATGCACATAAGCCGCATCCGGATTA
>DROB01000314.1 GCA_011321985.1 Gammaproteobacteria bacterium
AGCAATAGGGAATCTGCGCGCGAACAACCCATTATGGCCCGGCATCAACGTATGCCAACTTAAGAGGCCGGATATACGTATGCAGTCGAGCCAACAGCCATGAACAGATTACTTGCAAACGAGGAGGAGTCCATATACGGACATTGAAAGATTTAGAAACATTTTTTTGAATATCAGCTTATACCCGATAGCGAACTTTTATTAAGAGAGGTTATTTATATGATCTCATTGATAGTATTTGTGCAACAGCACATATGCGAGGGTGACATCGCGGTTTACAAACCGCTCCTACGGGGAGATGCATCCTCTACTTATCGCTCAGACGATTGCTACTCGTCTACAGGGCTCCACGCCGCCTGTCACTATCTAACTCATCTTCCGGCAGGATACGCTCCTGTGCTACACGCCATTGACCATCATCTTCTTTCTGAATGATAAACTCGATACCGCTTTCGTTGACACTACCATCACTGCCCTCTACCGTTTCTATGGATTTGAACATGACGCGCTCAGGTGTCTGGGCAAGGACATTCAGACCGTGATAGCTTACTTTTTTCAATAGTTTATTTTCGAACTCGTGCTTGCACTGATTGAACCAGTCATCATAGGTGATCACTTCAAAATCAGGTACGCCGTAGACACTGACCTGTTTCGAGATCAGATTCATGTGTGCCTGAAAATCAAGCTTGTTTGCGGTCTCTGCCATCACGGCTAAAAATTCCAGTGGACTCATAATCAGATTTTAACAGGTCTGTTGATCGATTAATTTTTTCCGATACTCGATAGTCAGCGGATTATCTCTTCCTAACATGATGAATATTCCTCGCAGACATAAACTGGCTATCTCATCACGCCAGTGATTATCCCGTTTTATGATCTTTAAAAGAATATCCATTGCTCCAGAAAATTCACTCTGCATCATCTTGTGGCTACTGAGTTGAAACAATAGAGTCAGATCATCCGGGCTATCTTTCAGCTGCAGCTGCACTTCACTCGACGCGGGTGAGTCCTGTGCTGTAGAGATAAACAGTGCATTGGTCATCAATACCACGGCTTCTTCATTCTCATTTTTTAGCGGTGTTTTTTCCAGCAGGGAATAAGCCTGCTGATACGCCTCTTCCTTCATCAACAGTTTTGCATAGGTCAACTGTATGCGTGTATTTTCCGGGTCGATGAAGACCAGTTTGTTTAACTGTTCGAATGCGGCTTCTTTACTTCCACCCTGGTATAAGGTGACGGCGGCAGCCAGTTCTTTGTCTGACTCACGTGCCAGATATTTATCCAGCAACTTTTTGAAACTGTCCGGTGAATCATAACCATGTATCTGTTCGACGACTTCACCATCGATGAATAACTTCACCGTAGGCACACTGTTAACACCGTAATCCTGAGCCAGCCGTTTATCCTTACCGGTATCGATATTTGCTAACAGGAACTGACCGTTATACTCCTTCGCTAATTTTTCCAGTACCGGCCACAGACGCAGACAGGGGCCCGCATTATCTGACCAGTAATTGACCAGGACCGGTCCTTTATGCGAGTTGCGCAACACAGCTTCATTAAAATTTTCACCGGTCACGTCGATGATGTATTGACTCATCGGCATACACCTACCGAACTGGCTCGGCATCGTTTGTAATCTGACCAGATCGTATCTCTCAAAATAGCTCCTGTGAAAATGGATTCTTCGATATCAGCCTGCCTGAATGAGGCCTTCGTCAGATCTGCACCTGTAAAATCAGCAGCCCTGCCATCGGCTTCATCAAAATTGGCTTTGCCTGCGTCTGCGCCAACAAAGCTGGTCTCGTGTAACCGTGCTTTTCGCAAGACGGACGACGTTAACACGGCTCGTTCGAAGCTGGCCCGAGTCAGATCGGTCTGCTCAAAACTGGTTTTGATTAACCGGGCATCGGTAAAAATGGCTGATTCGAGATTGGCCTCATAGAAATTGGCCTTATCTGCCTTCGCCCCGGTAAAATCAGTCTTTTTCAGTGTTGCCCGGCTAAACCAGCTATTTTCCAGTACCGCATCTCTAAAACTGGCAGCTGTCGCTTTGACCGCAACCAGCCTGGAATTCGTCATCCTGGCACCGTCAAAGTGCGCATTATCCAGTTTTGCAAAATTAAAATCCGTATTTTCCAGGTTCGCACGACTAAAATCAGCACCATCAACATTGGCTCCAGTCAAAACAGCACCCGATAAGTCATTGTTTTTAAAATCTTTCCCCGAAAGATCGCAACTCGCCCAGTTTACTCCGGGCTCTGCCTTATCCTCGCAGGAGGAAAAAACCGGGTTCATCCAGAACAGTGCGAAAATCAGCAAAAATCGCCCGTTAACGGGTATATTTACCGTGCTTTTTTTCATATATTTACTAGAATTCAAGATGCTTGTTTCTACTTATCATCATCGGGACTACAATCAGGGATTTTACAGCGTATAGCCACAGAATGTTATCAATTAAACACATAACAACATCCGCACTTTCAGCATTGATTTCTGCACCCGTTCTCACCCTGGTCAGCATTTTGAATGTGACTTCTGTGTACGCAGGAAATAACGAGCACAACCGGCAGGAGCCTATCTTCCCTCTCCCTCAGCAAGTCGAAGTGGATGCCGGCAAAGCAGAACTGGGCGAGACCTTATTCTCTGATGTGCGCTTATCCAGAGACAGGAATGTTGCCTGTTCAAGCTGCCATCATCTGGATACCGGCGGCGATGACGATGTCGCATTGGGCCTTTCCAGCTCAGCCGAACAACACATCATCAACACCCCCAGTATATTTAATGCCCGATACAACTTCAGACAGAACTGGGATGGTTCAAGCAAGACATTATATGATCAGATCAACACCGTGATGAAAAATCATCATGAGTTCAATAGCCAATGGGATAATATCGTTTCCAGGCTATCCCTCGATAAGGTATTCAAAGAAAAATTCAAACAGTCATACAAAGAAGGACTGAGCAAAGACAATATCATCGATGCGATCGTCGAATTTGAAAACACGCTTATCACACCTGATTCCAGGTTCGACCGTTATCTCAGAAATGAAGATGATACTCTCACCAGGAACGAACTCGAAGGTTACCGGGTCTTTAAGGAACTCGGCTGTATCTCCTGTCATCAGGGTATCAATATAGGCGGCAACCTCTACCAGAAATTCGGTGTCTTTTATAACTACCTGGCCGAGCGTGGAAATATCAATAAACTCGATTATGGGCGGATGAATATCACGCACAGACCGATGGATGCTTTTGTCTTCAAAGTTCCGTCATTAAGAAACGTAGCGGTCACTGCGCCATACCTGCACGATGGAAGTGCAGAGACGATCGAACAGGCCATCTCTATCATGGGGAAAACACAACTGGGAAGAATACTGACTGAAGATGAAGTCTTTCTCATCAAGTCTTTTCTCAACACCCTGACGGGTCGATATAAAAACAGACCACTGGATGGAACATCATGACCACAGGACGGACGAATTACTGGGCAGGCTTTATCCTGTTGACCCTGGTCATAAGCTTCTTTTTCTATAAAAGTGTTTTCAACGACCTGCCGTTAGACGAAACACTGTCGACGATCGAAGATATCCAGAGTCTACAGGTGCAACTGCACCGTGACCTGCTCCGCTACAGGAGCAACCAGATCCAGCAGTACGACACGCTGAACAAGACACTGCTCGCATTGAATGATAACGTAGAACATCTGAGCGATATCCACGTCACCAGTGATGAGATCGGGATAGAGAAGATCAACAATCTGAAAGATCTGATCACTCATGAATCTATATTCGTGGAAGACTTCAAAACCCATCATTCGATATTACAGAATTCCCTGTCCTATATCTTCAATGTCAGCAAAGACCTGTACTCGAGAAAACCGAAGTCACAGTCGAAACAACAACTACGAACCACTGCTGAACTCATCACCCTGTTGCTCGAATATAACGAAGAGCCGGAAGACGATATCGCCAGCAAGATCTACCCCTTGATCGATGCCCTGAATCACAACCCTGATGTCGATACCAATTCACTGATCAACCACAGCTTGATGATCATCGAGCGACTACCTGCAATCGACGAGATACTGAACAGATTTAATTCTCTAAACGTCGAAAATCAGATCATCCTGTTAAAAGACACCGTAAGCAAGCTCAAGACCGATCAGGACAACGATGCACAGATATTCAACATCCTGTTATTCCTATGTACTATCTATCTCATCTTTTACATCCTCTACATATTCATCACACTACGAAAAAATGAAGAAGAACTCTCCAGTAGTAACGAGAAATTAAATGACGAAGTAAAACTGAGGACCAACACCGAGAAAGCTCTCTACCAGCTGGTAAATATCGACAAGAACCGGAGCACAGATAATGATGATGACAGGATACTCTTCTTACTGAGTGCGCTATGTGATTCACTCAATGTCGAGTATGCCTACATCAGCAGGATTCACTCATCCGGATCGAAAGCCGAGATAATAGGACTGCTGGACCATGGCATGTTCACCGGGAATATAAGCCATAAACTGGCCGACACGCCCTGCGACGAAGTCATAAAAAATGGTCGTCTGGTACTCAATCAGGATTTTTCAAACTATTTCCCCGACTGTCATCATGACTTTTTACAGAATGCTGACAGCTACATCGGTGTCAGTCTCATAGACAAGAAGGAAAACATAATCGGCCTGCTAGCGATAGCCAGTGCCTCGCCCATCAGCGATACCAACCTGGCTGAAAACATACTGACCATCGCGACCTCACGCGCCATCATCGAGCTGGAATACCAGATAGAGATCAACGATAGCAAACGTTATCAACAGGGCCTGGCGCTCATCGATGACTGGATCGCACGTCTGATAACCGAGGGTTATGAAAAAGATGCCTTCTTCAAGAACATCTGCCGTGCTGCACAGGAGATCACCCGTTCGCAGCTCGCCGCCTTCCCTGCCCTGCTGAAGGATAGACAGACCTATCGCTATCTCTCAGCCAGTGGCTCGCATTATGAAAAAATCGAATGCCTGTCTTTTGATATCGAAGACGGTGACCTGTGTTCATGGATCATGATGCATAATAAAAACCTGCTGATCAATG
>DROB01000315.1 GCA_011321985.1 Gammaproteobacteria bacterium
AAAGTACACTGTGACCCGTTTATATGGTGCCGGAACGCGGAATCGAACCGCGAACCTCGTCATTACGAATGACTTGCTCTACCGATTGGAGCTATTCCGGCTTTGTTCGTAGCTGAGGGACTAAAAATCCTCGCTGCAGAAGCAAAATTATCCTTCTATCTCAGCCTTTTAGTGTATTGCCTGCATTGCGTAAGGCGCTGTGTCACACCATGGTTTCCTGCCCAGCACAATATCTGCCATTAATTCCGCAGATGCTGCGCCGAGAACGATACCATTTCTGAAGTGCCCGGCGTGAATATACAGACCGGCGACATCATCATGCTTGCATATGTAAGGAATCCCCCTCTCAGTACCCGGCCTTAACCCCGCCCACTGACGCTCGACGGCCAGGCCATCCAGTAATGGGACCAGCTCTATTGCCGCCTGATGCAACTCATCGTATGCAGAAGAAGATATGGTTTTATCAAAGCCGATTTTTTCCAGTGTACTCCCTGCCAGTATACGACCATCTTTGCGCGGGATAATATAATGCCCTTCTGACAGAACGATACGTTTTACCCGGTCTGGCTCACCTCTATACATGATCATCTGGCCCTTGACCGGAATCACACTTACCGATGACTTCGTGATACTGAATTGTGCACTCCACGCACCACTGGCGATGATTATTTTAGCCGCAGCATAAGTACGCTGTTTCGTTCTCACGGCCGACACAATATTATTTTTTGTCAGTATCTCTTCTACTTCACAATGTTCGATGTAAGGGATGGCCAATCGCTCAAATGAAGCCTTTAATGCAGCGACAAATCTGGGATTTCTGACCTGCATGATATCAGGCATCCATATACCTCTGTCAACCGCTATTCCGACCGTGCTTTCGATCTCACGGATGGAGTCTGTGCCGCTAACGAAATGTGCATCCACCGACCAGTTTTTTGCCCAGTCAAAAATTTCCGACTGCTCATCTGCTACCGTAAGGAGGCCACTATTGACCAGCTCACTGTCTTTGCCGGTTTCTTCAAAAAGTTCCTCCGTCAACTCAGGGTAAATCTTCTTGCTGCGTTGCGCTAACACATTGACCGCATCATCATATCGCCAGGGGTACAGTGGAGAGATGATGCCGCCACCTGCCCATGATGACTCGCCCCCCAGTGGCCCTTTTTCCAGGAGCAGGACATCCACCCCCTCCAGGAACAACCGGCGAGCGGTCAATAAACCGATAACACCTCCACCCACAACGATACAATCGGCCATTTCCTGCTTCTTTTAATTAAGTTTTTATATAATTCAAGGGCACCTCTATTAATTGATTATGCCCTTAAGAGAATACGCGGTCGAAAAATATTTCGCGGCAAACCTCGCACATGGCGACAACACAGCACCGTGCATTCCCTGGCTCTTTGCGAGATACCGTCCATCCCTGGACATAAAAAAACAACGCGTAGACGTTGTTTTATTCTACCGAAATACCGGATCAGTTTAAACCGCCAAGCATCACTCACAGGTCGATTTTGCTTTTATCTCGGCAGGCGCATGGTCGATATATTTTTGACAGTAGCAGCGGTGCTCACCTTTGCTCCAGTACTTGTTACATACCTTGAGCATTTTCTGCGTGATCTCATCACCTATCTGTGCCTGCTTTGCAACACTGGCGGCAATGGCGGCGGCTTCTGCCTGTAACACTTCATCCTGTTTCAATTTAAGAGCCGCCTGCTTCTTTTTCTTTTCTTCCGCCGCTTTACGTAAACGCTCTCTTTCCCGATTTTTTTCTGCAGCGACTGCGGCTTTTTCTGTCGCCAGCTTTTGATCTTTTGCTCTTTCCTGATTCACCAGCTTGATCACCCATTTTTCTGCATCATTTCTCGCCGCTGTATCATCACAGTCATATTCCACTGATTTTATATTTTTATACTTTGCTGGTGGGCCTGCCCAGCACTTCTTACCCGGCATCTCCACAGCTTTATCTGCCGGTGCAGCAACCACTGGAACCGGCTTTGTATTTAAGACCAGGAACATATCTTTGAAATCGCTGATATCGTACGTCAGATCAAGCGGCGTACGGTAAGGTTTGATCATTATCGACAGACGATTACCATTTTTTAGTGCTGCCAACGTATCACTGTTCAGGTGCATAACAAAGCTACCCGAACTACTATCGACTTCACAGATATTTTTCTTCACACTTAAACCCTGTTGCAAAAAACGACTATGCCGCTGCTGATTATTCAGACACCATTTAAATAATGGGGATTGTTTACCATCGATTTTTACATCCTTGATCTCCAGTTGCGTAAAGTTTTTAGGCTGGTCGCCATCCGGATCACTACTGATAAACAGCTCAAGCTGCCTGTTATCAAACCGTAAGTGATAATAATTGCCTTTATCATCACCTGCTGATTTTGTTGCCACCATAGAATCCTTATTAATCTCCCAACTGATATCCTTGCCGATATTAATCGATTTATTCCTGGCAAAAGGATTGTTACTGTTCACCGCCAGAACGCTGGTGCTCATCATGAACAGGAGGAGGAAGGGCAGATAAAACCGATTAAACATAAAACTTTTCCAGATTATTGATACACGCTACCACCGGCCTGTAATAAAATGCCTTACACGAGCGGAAGACACTTCACGAAAGTCCATCGATAAACGTTTGGATTTATATTAATTATTGGATAAATCTATAGCACAATATTGGCGTTTTTCAGCTTTAGCCCGTGATTTTGCAGAAAAAGTCACTTCCACATAGTGCCTACACAGGAAAAACTCAACTAATGATAATCATTCTAAATGGTGAGGATAAACAAGTAGATAGCGACACCAGTATCGAGCAACTACTGCAGGTTCTCGACCTGGGCGACAAGCGTCTGGCGGTCGAGATCAATCAACAGATTATCCCTCGTGGTGAATTTAACCAATACACTCTACAGGAGCGCGATAAGGTAGAAATTGTACAGGCTATCGGGGGAGGTGGATGGTGATATAAACCTGAAAAAACCGATTCACTCTCACCAGACACGAAAGCTCACTCACGATACATACGCTGCCATCCTGAAACTCAAAAGACCCGGCCCCGGCTTCAGCCTGAATCGGGTCTCTGGTCAGGGAATATACGAGGCTTATTTACGTCTGGTAAATCCTGCCAGACCTAACAGGCCTGAACCAAACAGCCACACTGCAGCGGGAACCGGTACAGCAGAGATACTCAAACTACTCGTTACTCCCGGAGTGATGGTCAGATTGTTTGGATCACCAACACTGGCTCTACCGCCCACTTCGAAACCAGGGCTTGATACTGACGCGAACAACAATGTGGTAAAGCTTACTGATTCACCCGCCGCTAAAGAACCAGAAAAACTACCCGTAAGATTACCCATTTGATAACCGAAACTGCCCCCTGGCACAAACAGAGAAGTAAGGCCACTGCCATCCGATATAGCACCATTGGCTATGATAGTATGCGCCTTATCCCCTCCGCTCAGTTCTAATGATGCTTCTGCAAAATCACTCAGACCACCACTGCCGGCCATAGAAACACTGGCACCCGCCGATACAACCAGGCCCGCCGATTCATCGATGAAAGCAAAATCATCTATCTCTACCGAAGGGCCATTAATGAAAAAATCGTATATGAAATTAACCGTATTAGCCGAATTATTGGTAAAACCGGTCTCGTAACTTGTATCGCCCGAGATAGTAAAAAAACAGGAACCACAGGCAAATAATCCTTCTGCAGAAACCGCTGCCTGCCCATTTGCATTGGCGGTTGCCGTAGTCGAAGCATC
>DROB01000316.1 GCA_011321985.1 Gammaproteobacteria bacterium
CGGGTCGACCATCTCTTCGCAGTTACCATGATCTGCTGTGAGTATAATAGAATAACCCACATCACTGGCATGTTGCATTAATCTTCCAGCTTCGGTATCGAGTGTTTCGACCGCTTTGATAACAGCCTCCTCGACAGCCGTATGTCCGACCATATCACCATTGGCAAAGTTCACCACGATAAAAGCATACTCCCCGGTATCGATAGCATCGATGACTGCGTCTGCCACCGCGTGTGCATTCATCTCCGGTTGCAGATCATACGTCGCCACTCTGGGCGATGGCAGCAATTTACGGGTTTCACTCGGCAAGGGTTGATCACAACCGCCATTAAAGAAATAGGTTACATGAGCAAACTTTTCGGTTTCTGCACAATGAAAATGTTTTAGTCCGGCTTTCGCCAGCACTTCGACCAGCGTCCTTCTGGGTATGTCGTGTTCGAATGCATACGCCATGCCCAGAGAGTGATCATATAACATCATGCAGGTTACGTTGGCACGTGCGGCATCACCTCTTTCGAACGCATCAAAATGTTTCCAGTCCAGTGCCGCCACCAGTTGTCGCGGTCGATCTTTACGAAAATTAAAGAAGATGAGCTCATCACCGGGCTGGATATTTTCAGCATCGGGCAGACGTACCGGCCTGATGAATTCATCACTCTCACCCAGTGCATAGGCACTTGCTATCGCTTCAGATGCATTGTTTGCTCTTCGCCCCTCACCCAGCACCAATGCTCGCCAGGCCTGTTCTGTTCGCTGCCAGCGTTTATCACGATCCATCGCATAATAACGCCCCATGACGGTCGCGATAACCCCCCCTGCCGACAGTAATACCTGTTCGACGGCTGGCAGGTAATCTATCGCACAGCGCGGTGCGGTATCCCGCCCATCGGTAACCATGTGTAACTGGGGGATAACTTTTTGTCGTCGGCACATCTCGATCAATGCCAGCAGGTGCCTTACGTGGCTGTGTACGCCGCCATCGGAGACCAGTCCACTGATATGCACGGGACGGTTTTTTTCGCGTGCCCGTGACATCGCATTGAGTAGCGACGCACTCTGAAAAAATTCACCATTGTTTATCTTGTTATCGAGCTGCACCAGATCCTGTTCGACGACCATACCACTGCCCATCGTCATGTGACCGACTTCAGAATTGCCCATCTGTCCGTCCGGCAGACCGACGGCAGCACCGGAGGCATTGATCAAGGTATGCGTATGGGTGGCGAACCACTGGTCGAGACCCGGTGTCTTCGCCTGTGCGACCGCATTATGTTCTGCACTGATGTTACTGCCAAAACCATCGAGTATTATCAGTAGAACCGGACGACGCGGTGCTGAACTGGATCTGGAATTTTTTTTCGTGCTCATCATCGGATGATATTTCTATGGCTAATGATTTTATTGTCCGGCGTGTTTTTATAATTTCCAGATATCCTGATCGTATTCCTGCATGGTGCGATCCGTTGAGAAGTAACCACTGCTGGCCGTGTTGAGGATGCTCTTCTGCACCCAGGTTTCCCTGTTGCGATAACAGGCAGCCGCCTGCTCCTGCGCATCGACATAACTTCTGAAATCTGCCAGCGTTAACCAGGGATCGTGTGGGCTGCGTATCGACGCGATGATGTCATGAAAGATGTCGGCTTCGAACAGATTGAAATGGCCACTCTCCAGCAGACTCAGTACTGCCTGAAGGTCGGTATCATTATCGATAAAATACTGTGGGTTATAGTGCTGCTGCATCTCTGCCACCTCTCTGGCATCGAGACCGAACAGGAAGAAGTTTTCTTCACCGACATGTTCGAGTATCTCTATGTTGGCACCATCATAGGTTCCGATGGTCAGTGCACCGTTCATCATGAACTTCATGTTTCCGGTACCCGATGCTTCTTTACCCGCGGTCGAGATCTGCTCCGACAGATCGGTGCCCGGGCAGATGACTTCCATCGCCGACACGTTGTAATTGGGGATGAATGCCAGCTTCAGTTTATCGTTCACATCGGGATCATCATTGATGATATCCGCTACATTATTCACCAGTTTGATGGTCAGCTTCGCCATGTGATAACCCGGTGCTGCCTTGCCGCCGATCAGTACATTACGCGGTGTCCAGTTTTCTGTGTCACCATTTTTTATACGGATGTAGAGATGGATGACATGCAGGATATTGAGCAGTTGACGTTTGTATTCATGGATACGTTTCACCTGCACATCGAACATCGCCTCCGGGTTGAACTCGACACCGGTCTTTTCCAGCACCAGAGTCGCCAGCCGTGCCTTGTTAGCCTGCTTGATGGCAAACCATTGAGCATGAAATTCCTGATTCGTCGGTTCCGCACATTCTTTCAGATAATGGATATGACTCAGATCAGAAATCCATTCATAGCCTATATGCTCGGTGATCAGTCGTGTCATCTTCGGGTTCGCACTGGCTATCCAGCGTCTGGGTGTTACGCCATTGGTCTTATTGTTAAATTTTTCCGGCCACATATCATGGAAGTCCTTGAATAAGCCATCACACAATAAGTCAGAATGTAATTGCGCTACCCCGTTGACAGAAAAACTGCCGACGATGGCGAGGTAAGCCATACGTACCTGCTTGTGTTCATTTTCTTCGATGATCGACATCCTTGCCTGCCGGTCTTTATCACCTGGCCACTTGAGTGCGACATCATGCAGGAACAATTTATTGATCTGGTAGATGATCTCCATCAGCCGCGGTAGTAGACGTTCCATCAATGAGACCGGCCAGCGTTCCAGTGCCTCTGGCAACAGGGTATGGTTGGTATAGGCCATGGTCTGCGTGGTGATCTGCCATGCTTCATGCCACTGCATATGTTTTTCATCCAGCAACAGACGCATCAGTTCAGCGACCGCGATGGTCGGATGGGTATCATTCATCTGAAATACGTTGAATTCTGCGAAGCGTGTGTAATCACCGCCATCGGTCTCCTCCCACAGCCGAAACACGTCTTTCAGACTGGCTGAGGCGAGAAAATATTGCTGTCGCAGTCGCAGTTCTTTGCCGTTTTCGCTGGCATCATTCGGGTATAACACCATCGAGATGTGTTCCGCATCATTTTTTGCTTCCACCGCATCCGAGTAATCACCCGCATTGAACTCATCCAGATTAAAGACCTCGGTCGCGGTGGCTTTCCACAGCCTGAGGGTATTGATGGTCTCATTACCATAACCAGACACCGGCATATCGTACGGGATGGCGACGACATCATTGGTCTCGACCCAGCGCACCCGGTGGATACCGTCCTGGTCTTTGAAATGTTCGGTACGTCCACCGAAGTGGATCAGCTGTCCATATTCGGAGCGCGAGACTTCCCATGGATTGCCATCACGCAACCAGTGGTCCGGTTCTTCGACCTGGTATCCGTCCTGGATACGTTGCCGGAACATACCGTATTCGTAACGGATACCGTAACCGATCACCGGTAACTCCAGGGTCGCACAACTGTCCATGAAACAGGCAGCCAGTCTGCCCAGTCCCCCGTTGCCCAGTCCGGCATCGGGTTCTTCTTCGAGAAGATCCTCCAGTTCGACCGCAAAAACTTCCAGTGCTTCGCGGGTTTCCTGTTCGATATCGAGATTGAGCAGATGATTACCCAGTGCACGACCGATGAGAAATTCCAGTGACATATAATAGGCCTTACGCACACCGGGCTGTTTATGGCGCTGCCAGGTGCTGCTCCAGCGCGCCATGATGCGATCACGCACGGTCAGTGCCATCGCTTCATAGATATAAAATGGAACACAGCCAAAAAAATGACCGAGGTGATTTCTCAGGTAGCGGTGGAACCCTTCGGACAGAGATCGGCTGTCCTCTGGCAGGGGTTCTATGTCAGGAAGTTTGCTCGTATCGACCCAATTTTTTTTAGTCATCTTTATTCTCTACGCATCACTGCTGCCCATTAATTTTTCAGATAAAGACCTGAAACTATCACTGTGCCAGACTTTTGAGTGCATCAATATACTCTGGAACATGACAGCAGTATCTACACCTCTTTTTTATTTTTTATACAATGCCTGATATTTTTTTGCACTGTTCTCCCAGCCCAGTTCCTGTCGCATAGCTGTCTCACAGAGCGACTGCCATTGCGCCGGTTTACCATAGATACTCAGCGCACGCCGGATGGCAGCGAGTAACGCATCGGCATTGACATCATGGAACACGAAACCGTTTGCTGTTTTTTCCGTCAGTGCCATGGTACTTGCATCGGTGACAGTATCCGCCAGGCCACCGGTAAAATTTACCACAGGGGGCGTGCCGTAGCGCAGGCTGTACATCTGGTTGAGGCCACAGGGTTCAAAACGCGAAGGCATGACAAACAGATCACAACCCGCTTCGATCTGATGTGCCAGGTCTTCAGAATAACCGATATGCACGTGCAGTCTGGTCGGATATTTTTCTGCCAGCGTCACCAGCTCGGTCTCGTACGACATATGGCCCGAGCCGAGTATGATCATGACGGCATCGGTGGTTTTGAACAGTGCAGGCAGCATCTCCGCGATCAGGTCTACCCCTTTCTGCTCGACCAGTCTGCCGATAAAACCCAGTAAAGGTGCTTTGCCCGATACCAGACCTGCCTTCTTCAACAGGGCATTTTTATTCGCTAGCTTGGCCTTGCACCACGGCTGGTCTGCCTGATAGGTCTGTTTGAGATGTTCATCGCTCGCCGGGTTCCAGATATCGAGATCGATACCGTTGAGGATACCACTGAGTTTATCACCGAGACTCTGCAGGACCCCTTCGAAGCGGTAGCCGAATTCCGGGGTACATATCTCTCTGGCATAGGTCGGACTGACCGTGGTGACATGATCAGCGAATACCATGCCCGCTTTCAGCATAGAAAAACCACCATAAAATTCGACGTATTCCGGCGACCACCATTCAGGTGGCAGAGCCAGCCGGGTAAAATCATCATGCGAAAAATGCCCGTCATAGGCCAGATTGTGAATGGTGAAGACCGTCTTTGGCCGCGGGTGAAACATACTGAGGAAAGCCGGCACCAGTCCGGTTTGCCAGTCATGACAGTGCACCACATCAGGGTGCCAGTCGGTACCAGGGATGCCTTTAGCCATCTGCGCGACCGCCCGGCTGAAGACGGTAAAACGCTCCGCATTATCGGGCCAGTTAAAGCCGTCTGAGTGCACATAGGGATTACCCGCTCTATCGAACAGTGAAGGCACATCGATCAGGTATAGATAATCCGCAAGCCCTTCATGATGGGCCTGTAGCACACGCACCCGATGTGTCACACTCGCACCAGGCAGGTCCCAGAAACCCAGTTCTACCAATGCATCCACGGAGGCCAGTACGTCTCTGTAAGCCGGCAGCACCAGCCTGACATCATGGCCCAGCCTGTTCAGTGCCAGGGGTAGACTGTGCACCACGTCCCCCAGTCCTCCTGTTTTGATGAAGGGGAATGCCTCACTGGCTGCAAATAAAATATTCACACTGTCACCTTCTGCAGGAACAGCGCCGCCAGCGGTGGCAGAGTTACCGTCAGAGCGTGTTCGAAACCGTGTTCCTGTTTTTTCCGGCTTTTGACCTCGCCCCCGTTGCCCACATCAGTTCCTCCATACCAGGCTGCGTCGGTATTCAATACTTCTTTATACAAACCGGGTTCAGCGACCCCGATCACATAGTCTTCCAGCGGTGCCGGAGTGAAGTTGAATACACAGATGACCGATCGATCCTGCGAACGGCGGATAAAAGCCAGCACTGAATTATCGACATCATCACAGCTGATCCACTGGAAACCCTGGTGATCAAAATCAAAAAAATACATCGCCGGATTGTTGCGATATAAGCCATTGAGATCGGTGATCAGGTTACTCAGGCCAGCGTGTTTATCGATGCCGGAGACCACCCAGTCCAGTTGCCGGCTCTCACTCCATTCGTCCCACTGGCCGAATTCTCCACCCATGAACAACAGCTTTTTACCCGGGTGAGCATATTGATAGGCATACAATACGCGCAGGTTGGCAAATTTTTGCCAGACATCCCCCGGCATCTTGTCCAGCATGCTCCGCTTCATGTGCACCACTTCATCGTGTGACAGCGGCAGTACGAAGTTTTCGCTGTAGGCATAGATCTGACTGAAGGTCAGCTGATCCTGATGAAACCGCCGGTATAAGGGATCGGTCTGTGTGTAGTTCAGGGTATCGTGCATCCAGCCCATGTTCCACTTCATGGAGAAACCGAGGCCACCACCATCGGTCGGGCGTGACACCATAGGCCAGTCCGTGCTCTCTTCTGCCAGTGTTACCACACCGGGAAATTCTGCATGCACGACATTGTTCAGGTTCTTCAGGAAATCGATGGCTTCCAGATGCTCTCGGCCGCCATGAACATTCGGTGACCATTGTCCCTGCTCGCGTGAATAATCCAGATACAGCATCGAGGCCACCGCATCGACACGCAGACCGTCGATATGAAATTCTTCGATCCAGTACACTGCGTTGGCGACCAGAAAGTTTCGTACTTCATTGCGGCTGTAATTGAATATCAATGTACCCCAGTCGAGGTGCTCGCCCTTGTTCGGATCACCGTATTCATAACAGGCCTCACCGGTAAAGCGTGCCAGAGCAAATTCATCACGCGGGAAATGTGCCGGTACCCAGTCGAGGATGATACCGATACCATTCTGGTGTGCGGTATCGATCAGGTAACGCAGTTCATCGGCACTGCCATGCCTCGATGTCGGTGCGTAATAACCACTGACCTGATAACCCCATGATTCATCGAGTGGATGTTCGGTGAACGGCAGAAATTCGATATGGGTATAGCCCAGTTTTTTGACATAGGGGATGAGCTGCTCGGCCATCTCGGTATAACCCAGAAAACCACCATCTTCATGCCGCCGCCAGGATCCGGCATGGACTTCATAGATAGACATCGGTTCGTGCAGCCACTGCCATTGCTGACGACGTGTAATCCATGCGGTATCTGCCCATGGGTATTGATCGCTGGTACAGATCTTGCTGGTGGTATCCGGGCGCACTCCCATGGCACGCGCATAAGGGTCGGTCTTCTGCAGGATTTCATCATCATGGGTGCGGATTTCAAACTTGTAATTATCCGAGACATGCAATCCAGGGATGAATAGCTCCCATACACCGGAACTACCACGGTTACGCATCGGATGACGCAGACCATGCCAGCCATTGAAGTCACCCACCACGCTGACACGTTTTACATTGGGAGCCCAGACGGCGAACAGGCAGCCGTCGATACCGTCGATCTGCTGTAAGCGGGCACCGAGAAAGCGATAGATATGCAGATGGGTGCCGGCGGCGAACAGGTCCAGATCGAAATCACTCAGGACTGGCAAAAAACTATAGGGTGAGATCGCGGCATGAGATTGCTGTGATCCTTTTTCGGTCCAGCTTAATCGATAGTGTTGTGGCAATGCTTCCTTCTGTGTTCTATTGAGCGCGATCTCAAATGTATCACTGCCTTCACGGCGTGCCATCGCGCCGATACCTTCCAGCTCGACGTGCTCGGCTGATGGCATGAATGCGCGCACCACATAACCCGGGCGACCGGGATGCATCCCCAGCCATTCGAACGGGTCATGGTGCCAGCCATGCTGTATTTTTGTTAGTGCTTCAACCATCTGATCGTTCCTGTGTATCTGTAAAAAACGATGCACTTTTGTCTCAAAATAATACGGTTATACCCACTACTGTCCCATTTACTGACGAGAGACATGAAACAGGCATCTTTTCCAGAACCGTCATGCCGCAGGGATGCGGCATACGAGCGTACAGGGACGTATTTATAGCGTGTTCTGGAAAAGATGCCTGTTTCATGTCTCGGGGCTATTAATCTGTGCTTATGTCTCATGCAACCACTGTTTCAAGGTATCATAGATAATGTAAATGGGACAGCAGTGGGTTATACCCGTACGGTTAATACCGCGCCTTCTGTTATCTTCACAAAC
>DROB01000317.1 GCA_011321985.1 Gammaproteobacteria bacterium
ATAAAAATCCTGGCGCAACTGGTCGACGAAGGATGGGACATCGTCACCCCCGTGCCTTCCTGCACCCTGATGTTCAAACAGGAACTTCCATTGATGTTCCCCGACGATGCTGACGTAGTCAAAGTACAGCAGGCCATGTTCGATCCTTTTGAGTACCTCATGCTGCGCAACAAAGCGGACAAACTCAATACAGATTTCCGCAAGCCTCTGGGCAAGGTTTCCTATCACGTAGCGTGCCACCAACGCGTGCAGCGCATCGGTATGAAGACAAGGGATATGCTCAACCTGATACCCGATACCGAGGTATTACCGATCGAACGCTGTTCGGGTCATGATGGCACCTATACATTCAAGAGTGAATTTCACGATACCGCGATGAAGATATGCCGGCCGGTCGTCAATAAAGTGAAACAGAACGGCGCAGATGTTTATACCAGCGATTGTGCGATGGCAGGCCATCATATCGAAGCCGGGCTGGCAGACGGCAGCAAGCCCCGACACCCTATTTCGCTGATCCGCCAGGCCTATGATATATAGCGATAATTTTCTGAGAGATAAACATGAATAAACTTACACGAAGTGACCTGTACAGCCTGGAACAATACACCGAGATGCGCGACGAATACCGCAGCAAGGTCATGGCCCATAAAGAGAACCGCCGCCTCGAACTGGGCGATAACCTCTTATTATCTTTCGAAGATAAACTGATCATGCAGTATCAGGTACAGGAGATGTTAAAGGCGGAGAAAATATTTGATGCCGCGGGCATCGAAGAAGAGCTTGGCGCGTATAACCCATTGATTCCTGATGGCTCCAACTGGAAAGCCACGATGCTGATCCAGTATCCGGAAGTAGAAGAACGCCAACGACAGCTCACCCGCCTGATCGGTATCGAAGAGCTGGTCTGGATGCAGGTCGAGGGTTTCGAGAAGATCTATGCCATCGCCGATGAAGACCTGGAGCGTGATAATGCAGAAAAGACTTCCGCCGTTCATTTTATGCGTTTCGAGCTGACTGACGATATGGTAGCGGCAGTAAAATCGGGTAGTGCCATATCAGCCGGTGTCGAACACGACAATTACCAGCAGACCGTCAGCCCGCTCGCCAGCAATATCCGGGATTCACTGGCAGGTGATTTGGCCTGAGCCTCAAAAAGTTGGCTATCGCCATAAGCGGACTAAGGGCTTTGCGTCGACGACAGACACAAAAAAACCCGCTCATACGGTGTATGGGCGGGTTTTAGCTATCAGAGAAAAGCAAAGAACTACTTCGATGTCACCTTAAATACGATATCGGTATCGATGATCTTTAGACCCACAGGCAACTCGGGTCCAGAAACCATATTCATCTCGGCATCGTAAACATCGGTTAACTCGCCTGTATCGACGTTGTATAGATGTTGATGCACTTCGGTATTGGTATCATAAAAAACACGCTCACGGTCGATAAGCACTTCGCGTACCACACCTTTGCTGGTAAACAGGCCCATGGTGTTATACACCGTTGCACGTGACACACGATTACCTGCATCGGTTACACCATCAAGAATCTTCTCTGCCGACAGATGCTGAGGCCGCTGAAACAAAAACTCAGCTATCTCTACACGCTGACGTGTCGGTGAAATTTTATAATGCTGCAGCATAGAAACGACTTCGCTACGCTCAAGTGGAAAACTAAGATTTAAATTATTCATGCTCGTATTATAACCAAGTTATTTAAAAAAGAAACCGTCAACCTGTAATTCTGTCATGAATTTTTTAGCGGCCAGTTTTCA
>DROB01000318.1 GCA_011321985.1 Gammaproteobacteria bacterium
AGAATCCGGCGTACCGGCATAGATAATACGTAAGTTATTGTTCACAATTTCCAGAAATAATATTGTATAGACAGGCAGCCAATCATCATTTAACGGTTTTCTTCATCGCAGTGAACACGGAGGACACTGGGTCTATAAGTAAAAAACGTTAAAAAAAGCCGTGACCTCTCTGGTTCAAAACGGGATAGTGGAGACTGCCCAACGTGCCGGTTATCCCGCTGCACTACGGTTTTCTTCACGCTGCATTTTCAACATCCGCTTTTTGATGCGCTGCAGCTTGAGTGGCGATAAATAATCCACGAACAACTTACCGACCAAATGATCCATCTCATGCTGTATACAGACCGACAGTAATTCGTCAGCCTGTAAGGTGTATTCTCTTCCATCCTGATCCATCGCTTTTACGGTCACTTTTTCCGCACGTTCAACTTTTTCATAAATTTCAGGCACGGATAAACATCCTTCATCACAGCTCTCTGTCCCTTCTTTGGTGATGATCTCAGGATTGATCAGGCATAAGGGCTGATCTTTGTTTTCAGAAACATCGATGACGATGATCTGCTGGTGCACGTCCACCTGCGTAGCCGCCAACCCTATGCCGGGAGCCAGATACATCGTCTCGAACATATCTGCTACCAGCTTCTTAATGGTTTCATCGACCTCCGATACTGGTTTAGCAACGGTACGGAGACGTTTGTCAGGGTAATGCAATATATCTAATATGGTCATAACATCAAACAGGAAGTCCTGTGCATTCTCAGTGCAATTAGGGTGGCAAATATGTGGCTATTCAGCACGTCTATTGTTATTTCTGCTACACTCAGTGAAAAACATGCTTTTGTAATCGAAGTTTGCCTACTAAACCATTGAGAATAGTAAGAAAACTACTACCCCGACTCCATGGATAAGGGGCAACAAAACAAGCACCGGTTCAACAAAAAACGCCAGGGCCAGACGAGCAACCAGGCCGGGGAATAAAAATAAAAATGAATAACTCGAATACTCCCAAGACACGCATTATTGTACCCTTTTTCATGCTTTTAGGGCTACTTACTGTCATTACCGGGTGCAGTTCCCCGGCACCACGGTCGACCACAACGGATGAACCCGAACAGAAAGGCAGTATCGTCGCGGCAGAAGAGACCCCTGCACCAGCAAAAAAAATACGCGTCAAAGCCACCTATCCACGGCAATATACAGTTAAAAAAGGCGATACCCTGTGGGGTATTTCCAATCTATTCCTGCAGGACCCCTGGTACTGGCCTGAAATCTGGCAGAGAAACAACCAGATAGCCAATCCTCATCTCATCTTCCCGGGCGACGTACTGACCCTGATCTATGTCAATGGCCAGCCTCAGATGCGGGTCAACGAGGCCAGGCATAATGATGTTCAGGCCAGAACCGATATGACGGTTAAAAAACTTAGTCCGAGCATACGTACGACATCATTACAGGCCAGCATTCCCAGTATTCCCGGTGATGCAATCCGACAATTTTTGAGCAAACCCCGGGTAGTCACCAAAGAACAGCTCGACAATGCTCCCCGTATTATTGCCAGCGATGAAAAACGACTGATACTCGGTTCGGGCGATCGCGTTTACATCCGTGGTGAAATAGACAAAGAACGCGTACGCTTCTCTGTTTTTCGACCGGGCGAAGAACTTCATGATCCCGTATCCAATGAACTCCTGGGATATGAAGCAAAATATACCGGTGATGTCCATATCGTCACCTATGATGACCCGGCTACGGGTGATATAACATTTAGTGCACGTGAGATATTGATCGGTGATCGCCTGCTCCCCGAGGATAAGAGCAAGCTTGAGAATCTGTTTTTTCCTCACATTCCCGACCGTGAGGTCGATGCACAGATCATCTCATTATACGATGCACTGTTCGGTGTCGCACAATTTCAGATCGTCATCATCAACAAAGGTGAACGCGACGGCATGGAAGTAGGTCATCTGCTGGCAACCTTCACCCAGGGCGATACCGTACGCGACCGCTTTGATCACCGTCGCAGCGAACCGGTAAAATTACCTGACGAACGCAGTGGCCTGGTAATGGTTTTCAAAACCTTCGACCGGGTAAGCTATGCTTTAACACTGGAATCAAAACGTGTCATACACAAAAATGATGTCGTCCACACCCCCCGGTATTAGTTTTAAGGGCACCTCTATTAATTGAGTCAAGAACTTACCCACGACAGCAGAAAAGGTGCACCACACGATGCTCTCGTGTAATATTCATGGATGATCACTCCGGCTGATAACGCCATAGAACGACAGGAAGCCCCGACTGCAATGGATGCAGATACCCGAA
>DROB01000319.1 GCA_011321985.1 Gammaproteobacteria bacterium
CGGGCATCAACCACTCATAACCCGGTGTTGCTTCTTTGATCCAGAACTCATCAAAAGTACTGATATCTAACTGCTCGGTAACAGGTGGTGCTTCGATGAGTTTTTCTATCTTGAATTCAGGCTGGCCTTCCAGGGTGATCTCACTCACTTCACTCTCAGAGGTCACTAATTCGACCTTACCTGGCGCAACGACCTCACTCGTGCTCACCACCAGTTCTGCACGTCGATTCAACGAACGGCCCTGCACGGTAGCATTCGTCGCTACTGGAACCGTACTGCCGGCACCGTTCAGAATAACGGTATCTTCATCGATATTTAATTCGTTAATCAGGTATTCACCAACCACTTTTGCCCTGGCTTTCGACAGAGCTGAATTATTTTCATACAACCAGGTACTTCTTCTTTTCACCGATGTCGCATCCGAATAACCGGTTACCTCATTACGTGTAATATCTACTTCACCCAGATTATCGATCGCCTCACGGATACCTTTTTTACTCAGGTATGACAGTTCTGCACCTAGTGGCTGGAAATAGGCCTGGTAGACGACTGATTTACCTTCCATCCTCACCCGGCTAACTTCCAGTTTATTCTTGATGGGAGTCGAACGGATATTTTTCTTCGCATCGGTATTGAGGATAACAAATGCGGTAGTAACCAGATCACCATCGGCCTTTTCTTTGATACGCCCACGAAGCTTGAGCTGTTTCTTCCAGTTAGCACCCAGATCACCGAAACGGTACACCACCACATTTTCGTTCACATAGGGATCATCGATAACCGCATCGTCGGCAATACTGCTGCCCAGATCATATTCGATGCCATCAGGCAGATTAATGATCAGACGGTAATTTTTCACCGGAATCTCACCGTTGGACATCTCGATGGTGTATTTTATGTTCTCTTCATTCAGCTCGCTCTGAATGAACAGGGTTGCCGTATCCGTTATCGGTTTCTTCTCCCGCACATAGAAATCAGTACGCCACAGGGTACCACCCTGAATATCGACAAACTGTGAATAAGGTGTACCGGCAAAACGTGTATTTTTCACACAGTCAACGATCTCCAGGTTATCCGGGATACTGGCTTTATCGACCTGTACTACATGTGTACCGGGTCTGATGCCTTCGAAATGGTAACGCCCTTCTTCATCGGTCGCGGCATAGGTACCGTCTTCCATAAAGATCCGCACCGATTGTAAACCCGGATCACTAAAGCGTTGGTCTTCACCACACTCCCCGATGATGACACGGCCCGCGATGAAGCTCCTGCTTGCGAACAGATCTTCTGTCACGTTAATAGCTGCCACTGCATCATTAGATCGTCTGCCCAGATTATCTTCAGCCGATACGCTATTAACCGCTTTACCTAATCTGGTTCCAACCGTTAATTCAACAACATATTTCACCTGTACCGAGCCACCCGATGGCAGGCTGCCGATGGAGAAGGTTAATGTTCGACCGTCTTTACTTATCGCCGGGTCATCTACAGCTACACCATCGAGACGCACCGAGCCATTTTGATAACGCAGGCCCACTGGCAATATATCGCTGATAAGTACACCATTAGCTGAGCCCGCAGGATTCGTATCTACGTTACTCAAGGTCAATGTGTATTGCACAAAATCTCCGATTGCAGCCGTATCCTTCGATGCGGCTTTATCGATGACCAGGACAGAAGTCAATGCATCGAGCGGGATGTCGACATGTAATGGTGGCCCTGCCTGCAGAGTAAAGACAGTAGAGAATGAAGCCTTCGTATCCAGCGCATAAGGGGCACCGGGTAATATCTGCAGATCAGCAACACCCACTGTCGACGGGCCTTCAAAACCCGAAGGTGCGGTTACTGCTATACGGTAATCACCCGGTGCGACACGCGGAAAACGGTAACTACCGGTCGGGAAGTTCACCACAGTACCACCACTATCTGTCGCACTGCCCCCGGTCACAACAGTATTAGGATAAGTGCTTATACCATCATCACCGAACACATTGGCAGGGTTACCACTGGAATCCAGGAGGGTGACAATAGCACCATCCAGTAATGTACCGTCACTACTGCTGAACACCACACCGAAGGGGTCAACCAGTGAACCGCTCGTACTGACATCCGTCGGATCAAACTGATCGGTGTACTGCACCGTGACATTACTTTCTGCACCCAGGGTCAGGATACCATCGAACTGAGATACAGGATCTGATGAAGATTGCACATATCCGATAAAGATGCCGGTATCAACACCGGTCTCAGTGAGTATTATTTCTTCCTGGTCCCCTGTCGAGCTGGTCACTACGACACGAACCGTTTCTAATACCGCTGGATCAAGATTCTGGTCCTGATCATCCACCTGGACAAAAATCGGGTCGCCTGTGGTGTACAGATCAACTGCATTTAATGGTTGTGGATCCGTTGCAACTAACGGGGTAGAACCACCGATGGTCGGTACCGCAGGATCAGGTGAAACAACAAAACCATTACCCGGTGGTCCACTGGTGGCGTGTTGTGTTACCACTGTCGGTGTGAAACTACTGGTTCCTGTCGCATCGAACTGGAATAGACGTATCGACGAAGGAGTCTGGATAATAGTAGTAAGCACCGTTACCGTATTACTGTTGGTGGTCCCGGCACTACCGGAAAAATCAA
>DROB01000320.1 GCA_011321985.1 Gammaproteobacteria bacterium
GATGCTTCGACAACCTTGATCAACGATGATAATGAAGATGGCTTTTTTCATCGCTTCAACGTGAGTATCGATGTAGATACCCTGTACGATAGCGCTTATATCTATGCGAAACTTTATCTGAGTTATGAAGGTGGCCCATGGAATCTCTATGCGATCAGTGATGATTATTTTATCTATGGAGAAAGTGCCGACGATAGTTTTGTCATAGAGACAGAACTGGCTGAAGGTTTCCCCAGTGGTTACTACGATGTTCGTATCGAAGTATACGATGCTGATCATGATGTCTGGTTGACCACGTATGGTCCTTATGATGATGCTGCACTAAGTGCTCTCCCCCTTCAGGATGCATTCCTAGATGAGGTTTTTATTGGTTCGAATATTGTAGAAGCAGAAATCTTCGTAGTCGAACAGGGCCATGCAGGCAGTATGTCCTGGTTGCTACTGCTGATCCCTGCCCTGATCACAACATTGAGGCTCAGAGACGTGTGAATTTAACGTAGTGTGTTTTACTAATCTGCTAAGATAGTTCCAGGGACTGAGATTCCGAGAATTAAACACACGTATCAAAATCATGCCTGCCCATAAATCCCGTTATCGACACCTGTTTATCCTTTTTTCCCTGATCGTTGCTGTCGGCCTCATCCTCTGGCTGGCACGCATACCGCTCATCGAATTTGCAACCGATACATCGATGCGACGAGCCGATCTTGAAAATACCATCATCGATATAGACGCTATCGGTACCCATGGAAGTCAGATTAATCTTCTCGACTTTACCCTGACGACAGAATCCGGGACCCTGCGACTGGAAGCAAGGGATATCGACATCGAGTATCAGCTTACGGCACTGAGCGAAGGTCATATGGACAGTGTCACCATAAAAGACCTGGCTCTGTACAACCTGCGAGCGGATGATGTTACCGATAAAAAAGGGGATATCGATGAGTCTGGTGTTGATGCCGGCAATGTCGATACAGTTGAGATATCCGAGAAAGTCAGAGTGATCACACGACTGAGACAGACACTGCGTGATTATCTCCTGGTTAAAACTTTATCGATCGAAAACATCACTTTTAAAGGTGAAGACTTTGCCGGGTTAGAAGATAAAACTTTTCGTCTAAGGGCTACGGTGAAAGAGCAGTCCCTATACACTGATATCATGCTGCTTGATGCAAAGGGCATCCAGCAATCTGCACATGTCATCATAGATGGTGATACCTTCGAGGTAGAACTGGGTCTGGAAGAAGAGATCGATACCCTGCCGGTAAAGCTGTCACTTACCATCGATGAAAAAAATATCGCCGGAGATTACCGGATTGAACCGAAATTACTACAGCGTTGGCTGCATCCTTTTGTAGTGATGAAAGATATCGGTGGAATAATGAGGACACAGGGTTCAATCACGATACGTTTCGATGAGGATAAAGATATCGGGGTGACTCTGACCGCAGCCACTGATAGATTAATTCACGATGTATCTCGGGGAGATAACCTGGCCATCACACTGAAACTGCTTGTGCCTGATCATATCCCGCTGGACCATCTGC
>DROB01000321.1 GCA_011321985.1 Gammaproteobacteria bacterium
ATAAATAAAAACGACATATAATTTATTTAGGTTGGGAAGGAGAATATTTCATGAAATTATCAATAATCAGCAGTGCCATCTTATGCACTGTCGCCGTAACAGGACTGGTTTCCTGCGGTAGTAGCAGTAATTCATCAGCTACTTCGGGCAATGCTGTTGTAGGCAAGATCACCGGCTTCGGCAGTATCATTATGAATAACGGGGTCGAGTACGATACCAGCGGGCTTGCAGCCTGTGAGGTCGATGATCAAAGTGTATCGGGTGTCTGTGAAGACAGTCTCTCTGTTGGTATGCACGTCACGTTGCGTACAGATAATAACGGTGCTGTTACTTCCTTTAAATATGATGATGATCTGGAAGGTGTTTCCAGTAATGTTACTGGTACTGGTGGAAACTACACCTTTGAGGTTTATGGTGTCACCATTTCTACCAGTAGCCCTGATACGCAGTGGGATGATTTCGACACCAATCCACCCACCGCTGCAGAATTAGCTGGTGTCAATGTTGAAATCAGTGGTGAATGGCAGGGTGATGTACTGGTGGCCAGTTATGTCGAAAAGCAGTCTGCTGGTGATACCTCAGTTGAAGTCAAGGGTACCGTAGGCGCGATTACGGGTGCCGGCTTCCAGCTAACACTAAAAAATAAAGCGGGCACGACGATTCCTGTTGATGCCGGTGGGCTCAGTCAGCTTCCTGCAGAAGGGGCTTTTGTCGAACTTAAAGGTACGTTTGATGGAACTACCTTTATAGCAACTGATTTCGATGCAGAAGATACCGATGATTTTGAGGATGATTCTGAAGCAGAGATTACCGGTACGCTGCTAGCCAATGCGGACAGTTCAACCGGCTTTTCTATCGGTAATACCAATGTCGATATCAGTGGCGCAGCCAGCTGTACCGGTCTGGAAGGCACTGAGACTGAAGCAAAAGGCCGGTTTGATCAGGCCACCAGTGTACTCGTTGTCGAGAAATGTGAGAGTGAAGAAGATGACCTGGAAGCAAGATGTCAGATCAGTAAGGTGACGATGTCAGCCGATCTTACAAAACCAAAAGTGGGTTCAGTAGAATGCAGTTTAGGTAACTCGGGTGGTCCGTTAGTTTTCACGTTTAACGATAGCCCTAACCTTGCTACTTTCTCTGATGATACAACAGCCAATACCGCTAATCTATCAAACTTCAGTGAAGGCGATTGCGCTGAAATCAAGTTCAGCAGTGATGGTAATGGTGGTTATAATGCTGGCTTGATCAAGCATGAAGGCAATGGTGGGTGTAACGAGGTTGAAATTAAAGGCCCTGTTGATGTTGGCGGCTTTAATGATGGTGTCGACATCACAGTACTGGGTGTGACATTTACCGCTACTAACCCTGCGACTATGTATAGTCCTGGCAATCTTAATATGAGTTTAGCCGCGGGAGACAAGGTAAAAATCATCGATACAGATGCTAACGGAAGTGCCGATGAAGTTGAAGCAGATGAGTAGATAGTTCCTGGTTTATCCATCGTAAAAAAACGAGCTGTAATCTTACAGCTCGTTTTTTTTATCCGGTCGATATTTTATAGATAGATCGACCGGTTATTTTTTTGTGTCTCACTTCTTTTATCAGGCTTTGATCATTAGACTGCTACAGAAAAAGCCGCTGTGAACGGGTGAATCGCTAATATTGTTGTAGGGTTAATTTATTACTGCTATAACTTAACGATATGTAAACAGGTGTATAGTAGATCTCGTAATGAGCATTATTAAACTTTTTAAATCACGGCATCGTCCTGCTGACAGCTTCGAGAGACTGGTTTCACCTCATATAAACACGTTATATCGGGTCGCTTTCCGCTTGTGTCATAACGCAGATGATGCGGAGGAACTGGTGCAATTGTTACTGACACGCCTGTTTTCCAAACTGGATAAGCTGGAACAGGTCGAGTCACTAAGCCCCTGGCTGGTCCGCTCAATTTATAACCTGTACGTCGATACGTATCGTAAACAGCAACGCACTCTGGCTGTCATCAGCCCTGATCTGATGCCGGAAAATGTTGTTTCAAATGACAGGACACCCTACGAAGATATGGAGCTGTCACAAAATCAGGCGATCATAGTAAAGGCGATGCAGCAATTAAATGAGCAACAGCGTCTCGTCATCCTGCTGCATGATGCTGAGGGATACACCCTGACCGAGCTGGCAGATATGCTACAGACCCCCATAGGTACGTTAAAATCCCGATTACACCGGGGACGAGCCCACATAAGAGAGTTAACAGAAATGGAACTAATCGGTGATCAGGAGCGTGATATAGATATAGAGGGTATGAACTGATGATTTGTAAGAATGTGCAAAAGCTGTTTGATGATTATATCGATGGTACGGGATCGGAGATAGATGCTCGTCAGATCGATATCCATTGCGAGACCTGTGAGGCCTGTTCCTCAGAGCTGGGCAGCTTGCGTGTACTGCACGATGCCCTGGCTACATTGCCTGTACCACCTCCCTCTGAAGGTTTTGAGCATCGCGTGATAAGCGCTGCTATTGCTGATGCCAGGGTCGGTAACGTGGCCGATAGCGGGGTCGAACGGTTCAGATATGCTAACAACAGGGGCTTGTATAATTTTGCTGCCGCCGCGATGATTTCTGCTGTGGTCCTCTTCCTGGGGCCGTTTTATGGTGGACCCAGCACCGAGAAAACACCTTACCTGGTGGTCGTTGGTGGTGAGGTGAGAACAATAAAAGTCGCCATCGATTCGGAACAGGCACTCGATACAGTGGATATGAGAGTAGAACTCTCGGACAATCTTGAACTGTCCGGTTTTGGAAACAAGAAACAGATTCAATGGACGACCAACCTGCGTCAGGGGGTTAACGTTATCTCGTTACCGATCGTGGGTATAGCACAGGGAGAAGGTGATATTACGACGAGGATCCGTCTTAATGGTAAGGAAAAAATAATGCGGATCAAAACACAATACAA
>DROB01000322.1 GCA_011321985.1 Gammaproteobacteria bacterium
AGACCTGACAGAGGAGCAGCGACCACGCCTATCGCCCAACCACTCAAAAAAATGGTGCCCAGTACATCAGGGTCAGGATGCAGTGGTGCGATCCAGACACCAAGCGTGGCGATACTGATAACGGGATGAATACCCACCACGGCAAGGACCACGATCAATAGCAGCAGCATGACAGCGAGTTGAAAGGAAAATTCGAGGTTTGGTGAAAGAGCATCAAATGACTGGAACAGAGTGCTTAATCCGACAGCCAGAACACCCGCAGATAAAAATAGTGCCAGTTCGCCTGACATCTTGGGCAGCTGTTCAAGAGTATGACGACGCAATGCTCTTGTCGCATCCTCAGGATCTCGCAGCATACTGATCAGCACGGTTATCAATAGTGATAACCCGGCAACGATTAATATCACAGAGAAATCCGGCTTAAACTGGTGCACGACCAATACGCAAAAAACCAGCAGAGCTGGCACCCATAAGGCAGAAAAATGTACGGGATATCCCTGGTACTGTTTTATCTCTTCATCCGAGCACCGATAAAATTCTCTCGCCGTGTATGCCAGAGCTACGAATACCAGCGGTATTCCCTGTAATACCAGTGTCGTCAAAGATGCTCCCGGGGCATACGTTAATGCGACACCCATGGCTGCGAAAAAAGGTGACCAGAAAGCGGCGGCACTGAATGCACGCATCAATGGGACGACGGTTACCCGATTTAGCTGTTGCTTCTGTTGCAGACGCTCTGTCACGATCAACAGTGCTGACAAGTTGATCACAGAGGAAAACAGGTGGGTCCCGATCAGGGTGGGTAAAAAAGCAGCCCGTCCCGTTGGTAGAATCTGTGACTCATCATCCGAGGGCAGTGTTACCAGCCGCAGATAACTAACACCTGCCAGCAATGCCAGCAGACTATCGTTCTTACTGATGAGAGCCATGATATCGGTGTCTATACCACGTGACCAGCCCCAGTACATACACAACAGGCCGATGCTGATCAGTGTCATCGCCTGTATGCGCTGGAGCATAACCAGCGCAGGTAGCAGAACAAACATCGCCAGCCAGGCAAGTGTCCCCGCTAACCAGGGTGGGACTTGAGGAATGATCATATGAGCGATGGCACTCAATATCATTCCCAACAGTAAAAGACCAGAAAATGAAGTCATCGCATATGTCTGTATAAAGCGTCGATATCAATCAGCTGTTGTTATCCGATGTTTTAACAGCGCATAAACCGTCTGTGTATAAGGTGAAGACTTTCCCTGTTGTATATTGCGCTGTAATACTGCACCACTTATGGCATCGACTTCAAGTTGCCGCCCTTTTTCGAAATCGACCAGCATCGAGGTTTTGATCGCATCAAAATTGCGGATCAATTCAAACATTTCATCAACTTCCTGTTCGGTCAGAGTCTCATCGTCGAATGCAGCAGCCTTCGCTGTCTCACGCATCATCTCCAATACCAGGGGAGCGAAGTCTGGATGGTGGCTGAGTGTTCGGGTATCCATGCCCGTCAGAGCAGATAAGGGATTAACACCATTATTGATGATCAGTTTTTTCCACAGTTCATGGCGTATATTATTTACCTTCCTCGTCGGTATCTGTGCCTGTTCAAACACATCGACCAGTAACTCAAGTCGTTTACCATAACGTTTATCCGAAGCACTACCGGCACCCGGCCAGGCACCGAGAACAACTTGTGATACCCCTGTCGCCTCGACCGTACCAGGGCACACGATATGCCCACCGATACGGACAGCAAGCCCCCCGATAACGACATCAGCACCAAGGGCATCAACCAGCTGGCCTTCATTATCGACACCGTTCTGTAGAGAAACGACAGCCGTTTTCTGCCCTGTCTCATCGAACCACCGATGTAAGTCAAGCGCGACTTCATGTGTCGCCGTTGCTTTTATACAGACGATAAGCGCATCAAAATCTGATGGCTGGGTATTTCTGAGCAGGTGCTTCAGGTCACAGGCATCAATGGCATCATCGAAGCCAAAGTCTGGATGTCTCATTCTCAAGCCTTGTCGCTGGAGTGCAGCAAGATGCTCTCCCCTGGCGATAAACGTTACCTCATTACCATTTGCAAGCAGTCGTGCGCCATAATAACAGCCGATCCCCCCCGCACCGAGGATGACCAGCTTCATCTTTTTTCCTGTTTTACTCATGTGAGCTCATCCTTGTGTGGTCGCCTGCATGACAACATTATGGACCTCCCAGGTGGTACGTTCCTGTAATTTTTTATGAGTATTTTCTCGAATATCATCTTCGACATACAGGCCACGATCAGCTATCGCATCATTGACTCGACCGAGAACTTTTTTAAACACTTTTTTGACAGAGTCACTATTATCAACGATAAACGTATCACTTCTCTTTGCCATCATCACCAGCCGGTCATGGTTTCGTCTTATCGCCGAGAACTGTTCCCAGTAATGATCGGCACCGCCACGTTCGACACCGGTTTCACTACGTGTACCCAGTCGCTCATAGTGTAATTCTTTATCAGCAACACGGGCCACCACCCATACGATGTTCGCTTTTTCAAAATAGGTTTCGGGTAGGGTGCCCGGTATCAATGCCACACCATCGATCACCGCAGAGATGTTCTCATCGATCAGACGTTTGATATTACCGATGACACCGACCATGGTCATCAATGAATGTGCATAAAACCAGTCATCGGTATCCTGATCAAATGATGAACCGTAGACTTCGGGGAATAGCTGCTCGGCACCTTGTTGGCCAAGCAAAAAAGTAATGGTCTCACGGATCACCGATCTCGAAGCAACATCAGATGAGAAACCGGTTGGTATACCCAGAACTTTTGATATATGACGTGATATCGTCGATTTACCGACACCTGAGGTTCCAGCGATAAGGACGATCGTCGGCTTATCCAGATCCTTCAGGTGTGGAAATTTCACTATGCGTGAGATCAGCCAGCGAAAATACTCACATACATCACCCGCTGCATCAGTAGCACTGTCTATTACCAGCTCATCTGTGGCAATGAGATGCTGTTCCAGTATCGTACCCTGTTTCCATTTGTGCAGACATTTGAAATAACTGTCGACCAGCTCATCTATCTGCACATCCCAGTTATCCAGCAGCACGTGTTTACGTTGCATCTCCAGCGGCTTATCTGTGATATCAGAGAGTTCTATCAATCTCTGTATAGCTTCATGTAGATCAGCTATATCTTTTGCCCTGCCCAGTTTTTTAGATGTCCGTTTTTCATTCAGCTCCAGATGATCGACTAACAATAGCCGGATAAGGTTACTTATCTCAGGTAGCAGATGCCGTTTGACCTGTTCTTTGATAGATGCCTTTTCTGTTTCAGCAGGGTGTCGCCCGAGTAGCTCCAGCACTATCTTGCGTGCATTATCGTAATGGTAATCCTCTAGCGAGGCCAGTCTCGTCACTAGCTCATACTGTGTGTTTTTAACTTTCAACAGGCGTTTCCGCGTTTTTTTAAAGACATCACCATACTTGAGATAGATTTCGGTGAGCAGATAAGTGGGAATCTTTTTACCTGTTTCATCATGCCACGGTGAAATACGATGAGCATGTTTTTTCTCGGCATCGATCTTGTTACTGATGCGTCGAGCCAGTGCATCACCTGGCAGATCTTTGATGATATCGGCCCAGCTCATACCCTGGCCGAGTTTATCGCTAAGCGCATCCATCCAGTACTGATTCACTTCAACACCTGCGCCTCCGTTTATAACGCCTTTATCCCTCTTTTTACCCACCGACAGGACGGTCAGGTTATCTATTCCTGTTACCGGGTTATCATTGCCACCTTCATATAATTCATTACCGACAAACAGTGCTGTATCGACAGACAGTTCCTGACTCTTTAACAGGTCTTTAACCGCTCGCCCTTTATCATTACACATCAGGACCAGTTTGATACCTCGCGTTGCATGCGGATAAGGCATATGTATACCATAATCACCCAAATCACGCAGGTGATCATACCCGGAAAGTTTTTCACGGATAAAATCATTGATAAGGTTACGTACCCGAGTCTCGCCTTTACCTCTATAATATTGCACCGATATATCACCCAGCATCATCCAGCTTAATGCCCCCCCTCTATAATAGGTCTCTGCTCTCTCAGGGTCAAAACCCGCATGTTTCAATCGGCTTTCCATCTGATCGACCAGGCAGGGTAAATCTCTATAGCGTGAACTGTGTATAATTCGCTGCGCAGTCGTGATACGTTGGTTGATCTCTTTTTCCTCGTCACTGTCCCTCTCATATTGTGCCTTCAGAGCGTCCATGTAACGTTCAGCCCCTAATAGTACCAATGCCTGTGCGTCACTGAAGTTCCTCTGAAAACTTTCCGGTGAATGCCACTTCTCCAGTCCTGAAACATAATAACTTTTAATCCCTCCTTCACCACCGTAATAAATAACATGACTCAACACATCCTGTGGCAGGCGGAATAATAATCTTGAACCCATCTTGTTCAAGGCTACGCCACTCACTGGTACCCATACTATGTCGTGTGCTTTTAGACATCGGATAAAATCCGTCAGTTTATCGATCCATTCATCATCAGGGTAAATGCCCGAACGGATGAGCGTATCATCGATATCGGTTAACCATGCGCCGGAATATCTGGTATTAAACATATTTTTCTCTATAACCTGTCGATGACAATGAACATCACAGGGCCAGCAGTGACATCATTTCATCGACCGCTGTATTTTCAAACAGCACCTGGTCTTTACACAGGGAGAGGATGGACGTACTTTTCTCATCTGACAGGCACCCACGAAGACAAGCCTCGAATTTTTCTTTTAATACCGGAATACCTTCATCACGGCGACGACGATGACCGATCGGGTAATCCACTGAGACCCGGGAAGTACTGCTACCGTCTTTAAATGAGATGGTGATCGCATTTCCGATGGCGCGTTTATCCGGATCAAGATAGTCCCGGGTAAATCGTTTATTCTCGGACACCTGCATCACATTACGTAAGCTGTCGATATGTGGGTCCTGTGCTACAGTATCTTCATAATCTTCTGCACTCAGTGCGCCTTTCAACAGACCGATGGCGACCATATACTGAAGACAATGATCACGATCAGCCGGGTTATCCAGAACTCCTGTCTTATTGATGATCCGATCAGCGGATTCCTGTGTCTCTATTATTATTGTTTCAATTAGATCCAGCCGGTCTCTGACCTCAGGGTGCAATAAAATAGCTGCTTCTACCGCTGTCTGCGCATGAAATTCTGCTGGGAAACTGATCTTGAAAAGAATATTTTCCATGACATACGTCTGGTAACCCTGCTTGAATGACAATGCCTTACCTTCAAACAGGACATCCTGAAAACCCCAGGTCGGCGCTGTTACTGCTGTGGGATAACCCATTTCACCTCGCTCGGCCATCAGCGCCAGAAACAGGCCACGGGCACTGGCATCACCGGCGGCCCAGGATTTACGGGACCCGGTATTGGGTGCATGACGATAGGTGCGAAGAGAAGAGCCATCGAGCCAGGCATGGGAAACGGCATTGAGTGCCTGCTCACGATCACAACCCAGCATCATTGCGGCAACTGCCGTCGAGGCGATGCGTACCAGCATCACATGATCCAGGCCGACCTGATTAAAACTATTCTCCAGTGCGATCACACCCTGTACTTCGTGCGCTTTTATCATCGCAAGCAGGACATCTTTCATCTTCAGAGAGGGTTCGCCCCGAGCACGAAGCTTTCTTGACTGGTAATCAGCCAACGCCAGAATGGCACCGAGGTTATCTGAAGGATGCCCCCATTCCGCCGCCAGCCAGGTATCGTTAAAATCGAGCCAGCGTACCATCGCGCCAATATTCCATGCGGCACGTACCGGGTCCAGTTGGTAGGAAGTACCGGGAACGCGCGCACCACCTTGCATCTCAGCACCCTCGACTACGGGCCCTAACATCTTTGTACAGGCAGGAAAGTCCAGTGCCAGCAAGCCACAACCGATGGTATCCATCCAGCAATAGCGTGCCGTTTCCATCGCCTCCAGTGAAACGCTGACATCATAACCCATCACATAATCGACGATGTCCTGTATGACACCATCATAAGCCCGGCGACTGGCATCCAGAACTACAGCTTTACTCATTGAGTTTACCTCGGTATATTTTTTACATCAGCGGGTAAAAATAGTTTTCATTATCCTGTTCTGTTCGTACATAACCGTCCTTCATAGCCTTTTTTCGATACTGACAAATTCAAGATTTTCAGGCCCGTTATAATCTGCACTGGGTCGTAT
>DROB01000323.1 GCA_011321985.1 Gammaproteobacteria bacterium
AAAGTCATGTTCATCGAAAGAGGCTTCATCGTAGATCTCTTCGAAGCCATTGCCTGAGAACCATGACTTCATGTTATCGAACCGGCTTTCACCGCCATAAAAAAAGCTGGTCTTATAACCGTGCTTTTCCAGTAGCTGTGCGACAGTAAAAAATCCATGTTGTGATAGATTTCTTTTGACGACCCCTTTCCCGGGTGTCGATAAAAAACCGGCTACCGTGCCGGAGATACCTCTTATACTCCGGGTGCCATTGGAGTACAGATTTTCGAAGAAGATACTTTCTTTGCTCAGGGCATTAATGTTCGGAGTGATATTTTTAAGCTGTTTGTGGTTCAGGGCACTGACGAACTGCGCACCCAGGCTCTCTTCCAGCAGGATGACCAGATTTTTAGCTCTGTCAGATCTGAAGTGTGTTCTTTCCAGTCGGTTAAACGGTGAATGTTCATCACCTGAAGCATCTATCTGCAGTCGACGTTTCACGCGTTCGAAGGCTTCTGTGACCTTTATCGAGCCATAACGTTTTGCACTGCCGCCGTGTCTCATTTCAGAGTAGGCAGCATAAGCGACACTGTGTATCGTGTTTTTGCTTATCTCGTTCAACAGGCGATTATTGGAGAAGATGGAATCGGATGGGTTGGCTGGTCTGTGACCGAGTGATGATCGTATGCCCATGGCTAATACGATCAGGACGGGTGCCAATAGCAATAATCTTTTCCAGAGCGGGAGATTCAATGCGGCAGTAAAGTTAATCCTGCGCCTGGCTATGAGCCAGTAGGCAGCAATCGCCATCATTATGAAAGCAATAAATAATTCCAGTTTGTATATCGACCATATCGTAGACAGGACTTCTTTGGGATATTTCAGATAGTTGATAAATATAATATTGGGCCTTACGTCATATTCATCGATAAAAGGCAGGGTCGCATTCTCCATGTAGATGACGAGCAGGAAGGTTATCAAGAAATAGATACGCAGGAGCTGATTACTGATTCGGGACAGGGTGACCGGTGACGCGAGTAAGACTATTGCAGGTAATAACAATAGCAGACATGCCGATATGGTATCCATGCGCAGGCCATAGAGGAAGCTTAGCCATATATCTGCATCGGCATTCTTTATCCTGTCATGGTAGTAGAGTAAAAAGACGGTGCGGCCAGTGGTGAATACGAGAAGAAAATAAAAATACCACTGGATTAAGGGTTTAACGGCCAGTAGATAACTGTGTCTGCCTGATGCTGGTTGTGTGTCGTGTGGCATTGCTTGTCCGGTTCATGTCCAGGGTATTAAGGCGATTTTAAAGCATCCTGTTATCGAGGTCAGTTAATTACGGTGTTCTGCACAGGATAATTAATCAGAGTGGCCCAGCTTATAAGCATTCAGTAATGCCTGTTTTAATTCAGGATGTTTTCTCAGGTCATCGATGGATAGCTCCTGCCGGGCTATTTCCTGTAGCTCTTCAGACAGTAAATTTTCCTTCCAGGCGGTCTCGAATGCTTCTATGTCCAGAGTGTTATCATTGAGGTATCCGGCAGCGAGACCTCTGGCCTGTTTGAAGCATATGTTCTCTGTCTGCATCATCTCATATTCATAGGAATAGAAATCGAGGTTGATCGCTTTGGCGAGCAGGGGATAAAGATCAGGGATTTTTCCATTCGCCAGCATGTATTGATCCAGATCGAGTTCGACCGAAGCTTCGAATTTTTTTCCTCTAAAATAAAATTCGACGGATGCAGTAATATGATTTGTCATGTTTGTATTCTAATAAGTAAAAGATTCTTCAGCAAAGAGGTTCGCAGAGTTTTTTTGTCATCGCATCTTCGACGCAATGACAAATTATATCCTTTCTCTGCACTGAAAAATATTAGTAACTCTAAGATGTCAAAGCTGTAAACAACAATGGTAATTTCTCAGGCAGCTTTTCGACATGGTCGATGATGGTGTAACCACCAGCGCCAAAGATGTCCTGTATATAGTCATCGGCTTTTCTGTCCAGACTGATACAGTAGCTGTGCATGCCTTTGGATGAGATTTCATCGATGGCTTTTTTGGTGTCGCTGATCAGGTATTTTTCATCTTCGACATCGATATCTGCGGGTTCGCCATCGGTGAGTATCAGCATCAGTTTTTTGTCGGCTTTCTGGGATTCCAGATAGTGTGCTGCATGGCGAATAGCACCGCCCATGCGTGTAGAAAAGCCGGCATCCATGGCGGCGAGCCGTGCTTTGACAGTGTCGTCGAACTGTTCACTGTAACCTTTCAGGTGATAGTAACGTACATTATGTCGGGTGTCGGAGTGGAAGCCAGCGATGGCATATTTATCACCGAGTTGCTCGATGGTCCATGCCAGTAATGATACAGCCTCCTGACTGAGTTGCAGGATGCTCTGGTCTGAACCGTCAGGTACATCGTTCAGTGAAGCGGATAAATCCAGCAGGATCATTACTGCGATATCACGTCCATCATGTTGGTGGTTCATATTGATGCGTGGGTCGGGTTGTGCACCACACTTGTAATCGATGAGTGAGCGGATAGCGATATCCAGGTCCAGCTCACTGCCTTCTTCCTGATAACGTACGCGCACGAATCGCTGGGGTTTCAGCTTGTCGAGGATAGCTTTCAGTTGTTTCGCCAGAGCTTTGTGTTTATCCAGGATGGCATCGATATCTTTTGCATTGGCCGACGGGTGGATGGATTCATACAGGCTGACCCAGTCGGGTTTGAATGTCTGGGTATTGTAATCCCATTCGGCGTAGTGGCGAGGTGGCAGACCGTCACTGTTCAATTCTTCAGGTTTCGCATCTCGATCATCTTCGAAGGCTTCTTCTTCATCGCCTTCCTCGATGAATATCCACATGTGACGATTATCATCGCGGTAGTCCACTTCGGTATTTTCGAATCGGATGTGTGGCAGCTGGTCACTCTGTAGACGGGTCCG
>DROB01000324.1 GCA_011321985.1 Gammaproteobacteria bacterium
AATAAATACTACTTTGATGATTTTAACTCACTCGTATTTGGTGGTGGCAGCCGCAGGCTGGGTGACCGTCTGTGGCAGGTTGGTGATGTGACCTTTATCGATGGCCTGCTGGTTAACGGTTCTGCAAAACTGGTCTACTGGTTTGCCGGTATCTCACGCAGGTTGCAGACGGGTATGTTGTACCACTACGCATTCGCCATGATCGTGGGTGTTTTGATGTTATTTGCCATAGGGCTGATTGCCTGAAGTGATGAATAATGAAGAATAATAAACAAAAAATAAATAACGGATACCGGTTTTTTTATCCATTGATTTCAGGGAAACCCCATGTTTACTGATCTACCCCTACTGAGCATAATCGTCTGGTTGCCTATCCTGGGTGGTGTTGCCGTTCTGCTTTCCGGGGATAAAGGAGATGCCAATGGGGTGCGGGTCTTATCACTGGTCATCGCTATTACGACCTTTGTTTTAAGTCTGGGTCTGTACGCTGATTTTGATACCTCGACAGCGGCTATGCAGTTCGTCGAACACAGGCCATGGATTCCAGCATTTGATATCAACTACCATTTCGGTGTCGATGGGTTTTCCATGCCATTGATTATCCTGACCAGCTTCACCACTATCCTGGTGATACTTGCCGGTTGGGAGGTGATCAAGAAAAAACCATCGCAATACCTGGCAGCCTTCCTCATCATGGAGGGTCTGATGATCGCGGTATTCTCTGCGCTGGATGCGATTTTCTTCTATGTGTTCTGGGAAGCGATGCTGGTGCCGATGTTCATCCTGATCGGTGTATGGGGTGGTGAACGCCGTGTCTATGCCACCATCAAGTTCTTTATCTACACCTTTATCGGTTCGGTGTTCATGCTGGTGGCGCTCATCTACATGTATTACAAGGGTGGTAGTTTTTCTATCCTGGAGATGCATGCGCTGAAGTTGACGATGAACGAACAGGTGTGGATCTTCCTCGCGTTCCTGGCCGCCTTTGCGGTCAAGGTGCCGATGTGGCCGGTTCATACCTGGTTGCCGGATGCACACGTAGAAGCACCGACTGGTGGCTCGGTAATACTGGCAGCCATCATGCTGAAGATCGGTGGTTATGGTTTCATCCGTTTCAGTATGCCGATCACGCCGGATGCGGCACATTCTCTGGACTGGCTGATCATCCTGATGTCACTGGTGGCGGTGGTCTATATCGGTTTTGTCGCACTGGTACAGCGCGACATGAAAAAACTGGTGGCCTATTCTTCGATCGCACACATGGGTTTCGTCACCTTAGGGTTGTTCATCGTATTTCAGATCTGGGAGAACCCGGCCAATGCTTCAGGCGGAGGTGCCGCCCTGGCCGTCGAAGGTGCGATGATCCAGATGATCTCACATGGCTTTATCTCAGGGGCTATGTTCCTGATGATCGGCGTGTTATATGACCGTATGCATACTCGCGAGATCAATGCTTATGGCGGTGTGGTGCATACCATGCCCGTGTTTGCAGCATTTGCGGTGTTCTTTGCCATGTCGAATGCCGGACTGCCGGGCACATCGGGTTTTGTCGGAGAGTTCATGGTGATCCTTGCCAGTTTCCAGGCGAACTTCTGGTATGCCTTCCTCGGAGCACTGACATTGATACTGGGCGCTGCTTACACATTATGGATGGTAAAACGTGTTTTCTACGGTGAGATAGCTAATGATGGTGTGCGTGCCTTAAAGGATCTGAATACGCGAGAATTTGTCATCATGGCGACGTTGGCCATCGCGGTACTGGTTTTAGGCCTGTGGCCAGCACCGGTGGTCGATGTTTTGCATGCCAGCGTTGAAAATTTTCTGCAACATATCTCTGTTTCTAAATTATAAAAGCGACGATCACACCCGGATAAGAAAGAATGACATTAGAATCACTAAATATAGCCATCGCTTTACCCGAAATATTTTTGCTGACGATGGCCTGTCTGGTACTGGTGGTAGACGTTTATCTGCCGCAGGAAAAAAGAAACTTTACCTACGTGCTCACCCAGTTGTCGCTGATTCTGACGCTGGTATTCATCCTGAGCAACCAGGGCGAAACCCGTGCTCTGGCGTTTAATGATTTGTTTGTGCAGGATGCGATGGCGGCAACGCTCAAACTGTTTATCGTTATCATCAGTTTTGGTGTGTTCGTTTACTCGAGGGAGTATCTGCAAGCGCGCAATATTTTCAAAGGTGAGTTTTACGTCCTTGGCCTGTTCAGCATCGTCGGCATGATGTTGATGGTGTCTGCGAATAACCTGTTGATGCTTTACCTGGGTCTTGAGTTACTGTCACTGTGTTTATACGCGCTGGTGGCTTTCAACCGGGACGATGGCAATGCGTCAGAAGCGGCGATGAAATATTTTGTATTAGGAGCTATCGCATCGGGTATGTTGCTCTATGGCATGTCTATCCTCTATGGTCTGTCCGGTAGTCTGCAGCTGTCAGAGATCGCACAGGCAGTATCGAGGGCGGAAGGAGCACAGAATATCGGTATGATCTTTGCGCTGGTATTTATCGTGGTCGCGCTGGCATTCAAACTGGGTGCGGTACCTTTTCATATGTGGATGCCCGATGTGTACCAGGGGTCTCCCACTGCAGTCACCGCCCTGATCGGTACTGCGCCAAAACTGGCTGGTTTTGCCATGATCATGCGTCTGATGGTCGAAGCACTGGGTGGCCTGCAGGCTGACTGGCAGCAGATGGTCATCGTGTTATCTGTATTATCATTGGCAGTAGGCAATGTTATCGCTATCGCGCAGACCAATCTGAAACGGATGTTGGCCTATTCGACCATCTCGCACGTTGGTTTTATCCTGCTGGGTATTCTGGCGGGTACCGCTGAAGGCTATTCTTCAGCCATGTTCTATACCATCTCGTATGCTCTGATGTCTCTGGGTGGTTTCGGTATCATCATGTTGATGGCGCGACAGGGTTTTGAAGCCGATAATATCGACGATCTGAAAGGTTTGAATCAGCGTAGTCCCTGGTTTGCCTTCATCATGATGATCCTGATGTTGTCGATGGCTGGGGTGCCTCCGACCGTGGGTTTCTGGGCCAAGCTGGCGGTATTGACTGCGGTGGTCGATATTGACCTGGTGTGGATGGCCATTATCGCGGTATTTTTCTCTATCATCGGCATCTTCTACTATCTGCGGGTGATCAAAGTGATGTATTTTGATGATGCGGTCGATACGCAGCCACTGGAATGCGGTCGTGATATGCAGATAGCACTGAGTACCAATGGTCTGGCTATCCTTGCTCTTGGACTGTATCCAGCAGCGTTGATGTCGCTCTGTGTTTCTGTTTTTAGCTAGGGAGCCTCTGAACAAGTACCATAAACTCTGGCTTTTGGGTTTCACCCACGGAATTTATGGTACTTGTTCAGAGATACCTGATAAAAAAAGATTATCAACAGATAGACGCAGATGAACACGGATAAGACCAGGGGATTTCTAAGTTGATCCTGTGTTCTGTGTAGCCGTTTTGATGTTGGGATATAATTAGACCGAAGCTGTCCACTCAGCGTCTTTTTAGCGTTGTTATCTGTGTTCATCTGTGGGCCAAGTTGTTTTTCTCTCTATTTTCTGATTATTCTGCCAAGCATCTTGCAATTCACGCATTAAGTCCGTAATATTCGCGTCTTGTTGTTGCGGGGTGGAGCAGTCTGGCAGCTCGTCGGGCTCATAACCCGAAGGTCGTAGGTTCAAATCCTGCCCCCGCTACCAAAATTTGTTTTCTTGGTGGCATAGATGTACCGGAGCGTGGTTTCGGAGTTCTCTATAAGTACAAGAATTTTGGAAAGGCTCCGTTTACGGGGCCTTTTTGTTACTGGCAGTAAAGTATTTGTCTATAAGCTGTTAATTTTTAAGCACTTATTGTGTTTGTGATATTGTAGAAGAGATGAGACGAGATCAGACACATCTGTGGGAATTATTTGAGCCAGTGGTTACGGGTATGGGCTTCGATCTAATCGAGATCGAGCATTTTCCCAACCCGAAACACGGCGTATTGCGTCTGTATATCGACACACCCGCTGGTACTGTCACGGCAGAGGGTAAGCCTAAAGGCATCGTGGTGAATGATTGCTCGGCAGTGAGCCGCCAGATAAGTGCGTTGATCGATGTGGAAGATCCGATACGTGGTCAATTCAATCTTGAAGTTTCATCGCCAGGACTGGATAGACCTTTAAGAAGATTACAGGATTTTCAACGTTTTACCGGTTCTCTGGTCAAAATAAAGACGGTGATGCCGCTGGAAGGGCAGCGTAATTTTAAAGGCCGCCTGCGAGAAGCGACGGAAGAGACGGTTATTATCGAGACAGAGACAGAAGAGCTTAGTCTGCCGATGAGTGCCGTAGAAAAGGCACGTATCGTTCCGGAGTTTTAGGCCGTAATTTCAGGCCGGATTTTTGATTTTTTTTATTGTTTTTTAAAACAGATAGTTATTGATGAGGGTTTAATACCATGAGCAAGGAAATTCTCTACGTTGCTGATGCCGTTTCGAATGAAAAAGGTGTCGAAAAAGAGATTATATTTGAGGCCATCGAGGCAGCACTTGCTACCGCTACACGCAAGAAAAACGGTAAAGATATCGAAGTGCGCGTGAGCATCGATCGTGAGACGGGGGATTACGATACGTTCCGTCGCTGGCTGGTGATCGAAGACGATGAACCCATGGAAAATCCTCTGGGTGAAATAACCCTGTCTGCCGCGCAGGTCGATGAACCTGAAATCGAAGCGGGTGGTTACGTCGAAGAACAGATCGAATCGGTCGAGTTCGGACGAATTGCCGCGCAGACGGCGAAACAGGTTATCGTACAGAAGGTCCGCGAAGCAGAACGTGAACGTGTGGTCGAAGCTTATTCCGGACGTGAAGGAGAGTTGGTCATGGGCACGGTAAAACGTGTCGAACGCGGTAATGTACACCTGGATCTGGGAAGCGGCGTAGAAGGTTTTATCCCTAAATCAGACATGATTCCTCGTGAAGCGGTTCGCCCCGGCGACCGGTTACGTGGATACTTGAAAGAAGTGCGATCAGAAACCCGGGGCCCGCAATTATTTATCAGCCGTACCGCACCCGAGTTCCTTGTCGAGCTGTTCAAACTGGAAGTGCCCGAAGTCGACCAGGGTATGCTCGAGATTATCGGTGGTGCACGCGACCCTGGTTCGCGTGCAAAAATTTCTGTCAGGGCTCTGGATGGTCGTATCGACCCGGTCGGAGCCTGTGTGGGCATGCGTGGTTCTCGTGTGCAATCGGTATCAAATGAAATTGGTGGGGAACGCGTTGATATCATTCTATGGAATGATGATCCCGCACAATTTGTCATCAATGCCATGTCGCCAGCCGAGGTGCTCTCGCTGGTGGTAGACGAAGAAGCCAATAGCATGAATATTGCGGTTGAAGAAGAGAAGCTGGCTATGGCGATCGGTCGAGGTGGTCAGAATATCCGCCTGGCGAGCGAGCTGACTGGTTGGGAACTCAATGTGATGACCGAAGCGGAAGCTGAAAGCAAGAGTGCGGAAGAGGGTGCCAAATATCTTGAGGTTTTCACCGAACGTCTCGATGTGGATGCGGAAGTGGCTGAGATCCTGGTCGCAGAAGGTTTTACCACTATCGAAGAAGTGGCTTACGTGCCTGAGGCTGAGCTACTGAGCATCGAAGAGTTTGATGAAGACATCGTGGCTGAGTTACGTAACCGTGCCAGTGATTATCTGTTGACGCAGGCGATCATGACAGAAGAAGTGCTGGAAGAGAATCAGCCGCAGGAAGACTTGTTAACCATGGATGGGATGGACAAAGAGCTGGCTAATGCACTGGCTGTGAAAGGCATCTGTACTATGGAAGATCTTGCCGAGCAAGCGGTCGATGAGTTAATGGAAGTTGAAGGTATGGATGAAGCACGTGCTTCAGAATTGATTATGACGGCACGAGCGCCGTGGTTTGCTGAAGAAGAGGCTGAGGAAGTAGAAGCGGAAGCATCTGCAGAATAAGCCGCCTGAATAGCAAGCGGAAGAACAGTAAGCAATAGAACTTATTTACTAAAATTATTCACTGAGATTATACATGGCTGAAGTAACAGTAAAACAACTTGCCGGTGTCGTAGGGACACCCGTCGAACGTTTACTTAAACAGATAAAGGATGCGGGTCTGAACATCGATACCCCTGATTCGCTGATATCTGATAGCGATAAGATGACCTTGTTAGGTTTTTTGAGAGGCCAGCATGGAAAGGACAGCAGTGCTGATACTGAAGTTAAGCCGAGAAAGATTGCCCTGAAACGCAAATCGGTGAGCGAGGTCAAAGGCAGGGGTACAGGTAAAGGTGCCGTATCAATTGAGGTTCGCCGCAAACGTATTATTACCCGACCTGCAGATGTCGTCCAGGAGACAGAGACTGTAGCCGCGGATGAGGCGGGGCAGGAAGTGCCCGCCGAGATTACCGAGTTAGAGAAACTTCGTGTAGAACAGGCTCGTCGGGAAGAAGAGCGTGAAAACGAGAGAAAACTTAAACTCGAACGCGCTGAGAAACGTGAGCAGGATCAGCATGCTGAAGAATCACGTCTCGCTGAGGTTAAAGCCAAGGCTGAAGCAGAAGCCAGTCAAAAAGCACCGGCGACATCCCCGGCGGTTAAAGAGAAAATACTTACACCTGATGAGTTGCAGGCGCAGCAGTCACGTGATGAGAAATCATCATCGAAAAAACATAAAGGTGAACATAAGGATAAAAGTACACTGTATGGTCGTAAAGAATTGCATGTCTCCTCTGGTAAAAGTGGAAAACGCCAGAAGCGCAAGGGCAAGGCAGCGAGACGTTCGGTTTCTACGGCTGATGCCAAACACGGTTTCGAAAGACCGGTAGAAGCGATTATTCATGATGTCGTTGTGCCCGAGACCATCACAGTCGATGAACTGGCAAGACGTATGTCGATGAAAGCGGGTGAGCTCATCAAGGTCCTGATGCAGATGGGGGTGATGGCAACCATCAATCAGGTGATCGATCAGGATACGGCGGTACTGGTTATCGAAGAGCTGGGTCATAATCCGGTCGTGGTCAACGAAGATGACTACGAGAAAGAGTTACTGGCACGTGATATTTCCGATCTGGAAGTTACGTCACGCCCACCTGTGGTCACCATCATGGGACATGTCGATCACGGTAAAACCTCACTACTGGATTACATCCGGTCATCAAAGATCGCAGCTGGTGAAGCCGGTGGTATCACGCAGCATATCGGTGCCTACCATGTCGAGACCGATAAAGGCGTTATCACTTTTCTGGATACACCTGGACACGCCGCCTTTACAGCGATGCGTGAACGCGGTGCGAATGCTACAGATATCGTCATCATCGTGGTTGCTGCAGATGACGGAGTCATGCCACAGACCATCGAAGCGGTGCAACATGCAAAGGCTGCAGAAGTGCCGATTATTATCGCGGTAAATAAGATGGATAAAGAAGGTGCCGACCCTGATCGTGTAAAAACCGAATTGGGTAATTACGAGATTATTCCTGAAGAATGGGGTGGTGACAACATCTTTGTTAATGTCTCCGCGATGACAGGAGAAGGTGTCGATGCTCTGCTTGATGCTATCTCATTGCAGGCAGAGCTGATGGAATTATCAGCGGCAGCAGAAGGTCTGGCTAAAGGTGTCGTACTCGAAGCGGCATTAGATAAAGGTCGAGGTGTGACCACGACGGTGCTGGTACAGGAAGGTTTGCTGAAGAAAGGTGACATCATGCTGGCAGGTGAAGATTTCGGTCGCGTGCGTGCCATGTTTGACGAGTTTGGTCATCCGATAGAAACGGCTGGCCCTTCGATGCCCGCTGTCGTTATCGGTTTATCGAATACGCCTAATGCAGGGGACGAGATGCAGGTGCTGGCGGATGAACGTACCGCGCGCGAAGTCTCTCAGAACCGTCAGAATAAAGCACGTGATATGCGACTGGCAACGCAACAGGCTAATAAGCTGGAATCGATGTTCGATCAGATGCAGGCGGGCGAGGGCAAAAAATTAAATATCCTGCTGAAAGCGGATGTGCAGGGTACCTTGCATGCCATCACCGATTCACTGATGAAGCTGGCGGCTGATAATGATGAAGTCGATGTACGGATTGTGGGTTCAGGTGTCGGTGGTATCAATGAGACTGACATCAGCCTGGCGGCAGCATCAAATGCCATCGTGATAGGGTTTAATGTCCGTGCCGACGCGGCTGCCAGACGAGCCTCTGCCGAGCGAGGTGTCGAGCTTAATTATTACAGTATTATCTATGAGTTGATCGATGAAGTAACAAAAGCACTGACCGGTATGCTCGATGCAGAATTCCGTGAACAGATCATCGGTATGGCAAAAGTGCAGGAAGTATTCAAGTCACCGCAGTTTGGTCAGGTAGCGGGATCGCTGGTTACAGAAGGGGTGATCCGTAAAGATTCTCCTATCCGTGTGCTGCGAGATAACGTCGTGATCTTCGAGGGTGAGCTGGAATCACTGCGCCGCTTTAAAGACGACGTGAAAGAGGTTAACAGTGGTACCGAATGCGGCATCGGTGTAAAAAACTACGAAGTCAAAGTGGGTGATCAGATCGAAGTATTTGAACGTGTAGAAGTCGAACGTACGTTATAGTGTGTTCGGTCCATTCATTCCCGTTAGCCATCCGTATCAACTTGACACGCTGTAGATACATCCTTGCACGCTCGCGGTAACCTTCCCTGGTCACCGACGGTCATGTTGATACGGATGGCTAACGGGAATGAATGAACCGAAAGAGATTTTGAGATATGCCCAGAGAATTTTCACGAAGTGAGCGTATGGCGGAGCAACTCCGTCGTGAACTGGCTGAGATTGTACGTGATGAGATCAAAGACCCGCGTCTGGGTTTTGTCTCTTTCACCGAGATAAGGATGAGCCGTGATCTCAGTCACGCCGTTGTCTATAGTTCCGTTTTAAATGCCGAGCAACAGGACGAAGCCATCGCGGTACTGAACCGCGCAGTCGGTTTTATCCGGAAAGAGATCGCCCGGCGCATCCAGGCGCGTATCGTGCCGACTTTGAAGTTTGTCGTCGATGACAGTGTCGTCCGTGGTGTGGCGATGGATGAATTGATAAGTAAAGCGCGTGAGCGTGACGAAAAAAATAATAAAGAGAGTGATTAGTTTTGGGTAGACGTAAGAATAAAGGTCGTAATGTCAGTGGTGTCTTATTACTGGATAAACCACAGGGTGGTAGCTCAAATCATGCGCTGCAGAAAGTGAAACGGTTGTTCGGTGCAGCCAAAGCCGGGCACACGGGAAGCCTTGATCCATTGGCAACCGGCATGCTGCCCGTGTGTTTTGGTGAAGCCACCAAGATCTCGGCGTTTTTACTCGATGCCGATAAACGTTATCGCCTGAGATGCCAGCTCGGGGTAAGTACCGCGACCGGTGATGCCGAAGGCGAAATCATCGACACACAGGATGTGTCTGCGATAACGCAGCAGGCAATAGAAGATGTATTACCGGCATTTATCGGTGAGATTGAGCAGATTCCGCCGATGTATTCAGCCTTGAAACACAACGGTGAGCGTTTATATAAACTGGCCCGTCAGGGGATCGAAGTCGAGCGTAAAGCCAGAAAAGTGACCATCTACGATATCGACTTTTTAGCATTGGCTATGGATGATGAGCAGAGGCTGATCCTGGAGCTGGAAGTAGGCTGCTCTAAAGGCACATACGTGCGTACATTGGTGGAAGATATCGCGAAAGCTTTAGACTGCTGTGCACATATTACGTCACTGCGCCGATTAAGTGTGGGTCCCTACGATGGTGAGATGGTGACCATGGATCAGTTGATCGCGCTCGCAGAGCAGGGTCTCGATGCATTAGACAGTAGTCTGCAGCCGGTGGACAGTGGCGTGGCTGACTGGCCCGATGTCCATCTGGGGGCCGATGCGGCATTTTATGTGCGTCAGGGACAGGCTGTGATGGTACCGCATGCACCGACACAGGGTTGGGTTCGTATCTATGATCAGAGCCAGTTCCTGGGCCTGGGAGAGATCCAGGACGATGGTCTGGTCGCGCCGCGTCGTATGATCAAACAGTGTGCTTAGATTCTCCTGAGCAATCTGGTGATAACGCTAACAACTTAATACGCAGACACCGAGAGCATAGAGAGAAACAATCTTAGTTTGTGTTCAGCTGTAATCCATTGTTTTATATCGGTTAAAATTTTTTTTGCGACAATATTATGATTATTCTCCGGGTTTTTAGTGCCTCTGTTGCTAATGATTTCAGAGACATTTGAGTGTTATCCGGTAGAGCTGCAACATATTGAAAAATCTTTTAAAAACAATGCTTTTTTGTCACGCCAAATAGTGATAAAATCGCCATCCTTTTATCCATGCCCATTTTTTGGCTAAATTTCAGTTCGGAGTATACATGTCTTTATCGACCGCAGAAAAAGGCGAAGTTGTTTCAAAATACCAGCAAAAAGAAGGAGATACAGGTTCTCCGGAAGTTCAGGTTGCGTTATTGACAACTCGCATAGTGCAATTAACAGAGCACTTTAAAGAACACAAAGGTGATCATCATTCTCGTCGTGGTTTATTACGCATGGTTAATCAGCGTCGTAAATTACTGGATTACCTTAAAGGAAAAAACGTTGACCGCTATAAATCGCTGATCTCCGGCCTGGGTCTTCGTCGTTAAGAATCACTGATCGATCAGATCATCTGTAACCAGACAGGTTTGATTTCAGTGATTTTTTATTTTTTAAAGTAATAGAGCTCAGGCATAAACCTCGGGTTTAGCCCCTAAATTTAGGAACGATAAAGTGATACCTACAGCAATTAAAAAATCATTTCAGTACGGCGATCTAACAGTTACGATGGAAACGAGTGAAATCGCTCGTCAGGCATCCGGTGCTGTCATGATTAGCATAGGTGATACGGTCGTATTTGTTACGGCGGTATGTTCTAAGGAAGCAGAAGAAGGCAGAGATTTCTTCCCGATGACGGTTAACTACCAGGAGCGTACATACGCTGCGGGTAAGATTCCCGGTGGTTTCTTCCGTCGTGAAGGTCGCCCGAGTGAAGCGGAGATACTGACCTGTCGCCTGATCGATCGTCCCATCCGACCCTTGTTTCCAAAAGGGTTTACCAACGAATGCCAGATCGTCGCTACCGTGGTTTCCATGAGTGGCGATATCGATCCTGAGATTCCTGCCATCCTCGGTGCTTCTGCGGCATTGTGTATTGCGGGTGTGCCTTTTGCCGGTCCGTTAGGTGCAGCGCGTGTCGGTTACAAAGACGGTGAATACCTGTTAAACCCGAATAAAGAAGCACTGGAAACCTCTGACCTTGATCTGGTTGTTGCCGGTACTGAAAAGGCGGTATTGATGGTTGAGTCTGAAGCGAAAACACTGTCAGAAGAAGTGATGCTGGGTGCGGTCATGTTTGGTCACGAACAGATGCAGGTCACGATTACCGCTATTAACGAATTTGCTGCAGAAGTTGGTAACCCTAAATGGGAATATACACCGGCTGTTGCCGATGAAGCTCTGGCAGCAAAAGTTGCTGAAATAAGCTCAGATGCGCTTGTTGATGCCTATCAGATAGCAGAAAAAATGGCTCGTCAGGATGCAGTTAAAGCGGCGAGACGAGCGGCTGTTGAAACTCTCCAGTCAGATGATGGTTGGTCAAAAGACGAAATCAAAGGTGCCTTTGGCAAACTGGAGAAAAAACTGGTTCGTGCGCGTTATATCGCAGGTGAAAAGCGTATCGATGGTCGGACTACCTCTGATGTCCGCGCGATTACCGTTCGCACCGGTGTATTGCCACGTACTCATGGCTCAGCACTATTCACTCGTGGTGAGACACAGGCTCTGGTCGTCACCACATTGGGTACCGCACGCGATGCACAGATTATCGATGCGCTCGAAGGCTCTTACCGTGAACACTTCATGTTGCATTACAACTTCCCTCCATACTGTGTCGGTGAGACGGGCATGGTCGGTTCGCCAAAACGTCGCGAGATCGGTCATGGTCGTTTAGCGAAACGCGGTGTGTTAGGTGTTATGCCTTCTGAGGATGATTTTCCTTATACCATCCGTGTGGTATCGGAGATTACAGAATCAAATGGTTCAAGCTCAATGGCCTCTGTCTGTGGAACCAGCCTCTCATTGATGGACGCGGGTGTGCCTATCAAAGCACCGGTTGCGGGTATCGCCATGGGACTGATCAAAGAAGGCGATGACTTCGCTGTTCTTTCAGACATCCTCGGTGATGAAGACCACCTCGGTGACATGGACTTTAAAGTTGCTGGTTCAGCCGAAGGTATCTGTGCTCTGCAGATGGATATCAAGATTGATGGTATCACCAGAGAAATCATGGAAAAAGCACTGGAGCAGGCCAAGGGTGGTCGTAACTTTATCCTCAGCGAGATGAACAAGGTCATTTCCGAAACCAATAAAGAGATGTCTGAATATGCACCTCGTTATCTGAACATCAAGATTCACCCGGATAAAATCCGTGACGTTATCGGTAAGGGCGGTGCAGTCATTCGTGCGCTGACAGAAGAGACCGGTGCCGTCATCGATATTGATGATGAAGGTAATATCAAGATATCATCCAGTGACCTGGCTGCTGCAGAAGAAGCCAGAAAGCGCATTGAACAGATTACATCCGATGCTGAAGTTGGAGTGATCTACAATGGCACTGTCAAGAAAATCATGGACTTTGGTGCCTTTGTTGAGATCCTTCCAGGTAAAGATGGCCTGGTTCATATCTCTCAGATAAGTGAAGAACGTGTCGAGAATGTGAGTGATAAACTGTCAGAAGGGGATGTGATTAAAGTGAAAGTGCTGGAAATCGACCGCCAGGGTCGCATCCGTTTGAGTATGAAGGAAGTAGAAGAAGCGGTGGCATAGTCAGTCAGTTTCATCCTGTCATATCGAATAAAAAAGGAGCCTTGGCTCCTTTTTTATTGCCTGTATTTTTTACGGTGCTCGATGTGCAATTATATTATTGCTTTTTGTATCTATACGCTGAAAATTGAGATATATGCACTACAATCTCTAAAAACCATAAGAAAATGGCTATCTAGACTTTGGGAGACAGACATGGATATAACAATAAAAACCATTCGTGGCGTTACAATCAGTAGTTTAATCACATTAGGTCTAGCGGCCTGTTCGAGCTCACCTGCTCCGTGGACTCAGGCAGATGATTCGCCGTGGGGAGCAAAACATGACGCTGAAGAACAAAATTTACCGACTGATGATGCCGTTTCAGATACCTCATTAAATGATCCGGTATTGCTTGCGGACCCTGAACCTGAACCTGTCATAATGCAGGAGCCAGAACCGGCACCTGCACCGGAAGTAATAGTACCGGTCGTGGTGGAAGAGGAACTGACCCCTGAACAGACCGTTATGGCGCTGCCGGGTGATGGTTATGCGGTACAGGTCTACGCAGGGAAAACAGCTGAAAGCGTAGAAAAATTCAAGAACGACAAGGATCTATCCGGTTTAACCGTAGTAAAAACAGATCGTGCAGGTTCGATCGTATATGTGCTGGTTGATCTGCATGAGGACCGTGCTGCAGCTAATGCCGCTGCGGGTGACCTGGAAGCTACTACGGGTTCCAGGCCATGGGTTCGATCAGTGGCTGGTCTACAGAAAATTGTTGCTCAATAAATAAATATCGAGTAAAAAAAGGCCGGGATCCCGGCCTTTTTTTATGTCTGGAGAAAAATGTCTCAGGAAATTCAACTGCTGGTTTGTCTGTCCTGATAATCAGGAAAAAGTCTTAAAAGCAAGCAGACCTTGCAACTAAATTAAGGTAGTATCTGTCCAATTTTAAAATCGCTATCACGGTGCTGATCGAGGTTTGCTGATGGTCAGTATGAACGGATCGTCTGATAGCATTACTCGGTAAATATACAGCCGGATAATATATGAGAATACGAATACCAACCCGGTTTCTTAAACTGTTACTGTCGCTTGTTGTCATATCAGGTATCACTTCATGTGGTCAGCTTATGAGCAATGCTAAAAAAGAATTTGCACAGGACTTATCAGCTACCATCCTTGAATTCGACGATCCGGAAACCATCAAAAAAGGTGTGCCGGCTTACCTGATATTGATCAGCAGCATGATCAAGGGTGACCCTGATAATCCGGACCTGTTAGAATCCGGTGCTCAGTTGTATGGTGCTTATGCTTCCAGTTTTACAGATACCGAAGCCAGTAAAAAAGCATTATCCAGGCGTGCATTTGACTATGCCAGTCATGCGATATGTGTTCGGGATAAAAATTTTTGTGATGCCAAAAGCATCTCCTACTTTGAATTTGAAAAGCGTCTCGACAAGGTAGAAAAGGCACAGGCCGAGTCGTTATTTATTTTTGTCAGTAGTTGGGCCGGATATATCGAAGCGAATAGTTCAGACTGGAATGCCATAGCTGAGCTTCCTAAAGTGAAGGCGGGTATTCAGTGTGTCCTCAATATCGATGAGACGGTGAGTAATGGGAATGCACATTTATATATGGCGGTGATGGAATCATTATTACCCCCGACACTGGGTGGTAAACCTGAATTAGCCAGGAAGCACTTTGACCGGGCTATCGAAATTTCGAATGGTGAAAATCTGATGGCAAAAGTTTTGTATGCAGAGAAGTATGCACGCATGCTGTTTGATCGTGAGCTACACGATAAACTATTAAAACAGGTAATCGATGCAGACATAGGCGCATCTGATCAGGTGCTTGTTAATGCCATCGCTAAGCAGAGAGCCGCTGAGTTACTACTGGATGGTGACGACTACTTTTAAATATTCCCTCTGCAGGGATGTGCTGCAATCGTTTCCGGCTGCATACGAAGACGGTATCACATGAATATCGAAAATACAGGAGAAATTTTCTACCACTCCATCCATGGAGATGCTCTGAAATTGTTCTGGACAATTTTCAGTATACACTCCATCCATGGAGATAATAGATGGGAGATAGAGATATGAAAAATATGATTAAGAAACTAGTATTATTACTGGTCGTAACCTTATTTGGTTTTAATTCGCCGGTATTGCAGGCCAGGACGATCAAGATTGCTACGCTTTCTCCGGAAGGTACTTTCTGGATGAAGCAGATGCGTGCTGGAGCCAGAAAAATTGAGAAACAGACACAGGGACGAGTCAAATTTAAATTTTATCCTGGTGGAGTAATGGGTAATGACGAAAGTGTGCTTCGTAAAATACGTATCGGTCAACTACATGGTGGTGCGATAACACTTGGAACACTCTCCCAGTCGAGTCCGAACGTAACACTCTATGGTCTTCCTTATCTATTCTCGAATCTTGATGATGCAGCAGAAGTAAGGAAAACGACCGACCCGATGCTGATGCAGGATATAGAGAAGAACGGTTTTGTAAGCTTTGGCTTTGCGCAGGGCGGTTTTACTTATCTGATGTCAAAAGAACCTGTTCGCAATCTGAATGATCTGAGACAGAGAAAATCATGGATTCCCGAAAAGAGTGACATTGGCCTCCTGGTATATGAATATATTGGTGTAAGTCCTATCGCGCTACCTCTATCCGATGTGCTTACAGGGTTACAGACCGGCCTGATCAATACCATCATAACATCTCCCATCGGTGCTTTGGCGTTGCAATGGCATACACATGTAAGGTATGTGACCGATCAACCGCTTAACTATCTGACAGCGATGCTGGTCATCGATAAGAAAATATTCAAAAAAATCGACAAACCCGACCGGAAGATCGTTCGTGAAGTGATGGGGGATGTTTATAAAAAAATTGATAAACAGAACAAGATAGATAATATTGCGGCTCGTAAAGCCCTGATCAATCAGGGGGTGAAATTTATAAAATTAAGTGATGCCGAAAAAACTGAGTGGGAAAAAATTGATGACTATGTCATCAAAAAACTCATTAAAAAATACGACTATGATAAAGATATCTACACTGCGGTCACTGTTCATAAAGCAGATGCACCAAAGTTGAATTGAGTGGTCTCAATCATCACGAGGAATGAGGTTGTTCCTTTGTTCGCCCACGGGACACGGGACGAGGCTGAAGCATAGATTGTTTACCGAATGAACATCAACAACAAGTTTATAAAATCGATTAATTTCCTCGAAGATAGTCTTCTGGTCGTGATACTGAGCAGCATGATCCTTCTGGCGATCTATCAGATAATCTCCAGAAACCTGTTCTCAGAAGGGATCGTATGGATAGATCCTCTGTTGAGGACGCTGGTCTTATGGGTCGGACTCTCTGGTGCTGTTGTCGCTACCCGCACGGATAAGCATATCAAGATCGATGTTTTTCTCAAATATCTTCCTGACAAATTACTGCCCTACATCCGACGTGGTGTGTATCTGTTTACTATTCTGATCTGCCTGCTTATCAGCTGGCACGCGACACGCTTTGTTATCAGTGAATATGAGTACGGTACGGTCGCCTTTTCAGGTATTCCTGCCTGGCTGACCGCGATCATCATTCCTGTCAGCTTCTGTCTTATCGCGGCACGTTATGGGTTGCTGCTTTTCGTTTCACAAGCACGGTTAACAATGCTTGATGTTGACGAACAGGTGGAAAAATAATCATGTTTGGTGCAATCGCACTGACCGCATTGGTTATCCTGGGTGCACCATTGTTTGCCATCATCGCGACCAGTGCATTGATAGGTTTTCATGGTGAAGAAATAGATCTGTCGGTCATCGCGATAGAGATATATCGTATAGCGGATACGCCGGTACTCCTGGCTATCCCTCTGTTCACTTTTGCCGGTTATGTATTAGGAGAAAGTAATGCCTCCAAACGGCTGGTACGTGTCACCAATGCCATGTTGGGCTGGATGCCGGGCGGCCTTGCCGTAGTCTCACTGTTTGCCTGTGCTTTTTTTACTGCATTGACCGGTGCTTCGGGTGCTACCATCATCGCACTTGGAGCCATCCTGTACCCGGCGATGAAACAGGCGGGGTATGCCGAGCGCTTTAATCTGGGACTGATCACTTCTTCGGGCAGTCTGGGCCTGTTGTTTCCTCCTTCTATCGCATTGATACTGTATGGTGTTATCGCACAGCAGATGGATCTCGATCAACCCGTGGCGATCGATGATCTATTTGTAGCCGGGTTGTTACCGGGACTTCTAATGCTGGCACTTCTTATCGCATGGAGTATGTATAAGAGCGTCGGAGACAGGATACCGACGACAAAATTTGAGTTGAGAGAACTGCTCGGTGCCCTGCGCGAGTCCATCTGGGAGATACCTCTGCCGATACTTTTAGTGGGCGGGATTTACGGGGGGTATTTTGCTGTCTCGGAAGCAGCTGCTGTTGCTGTATTTTACGTTCTGGTTGTCGATGTACTGATATTGCGAGAGGTGAGTTTCAAGCAGCTACCGATAATCATGCGAGAATCGATGGTACTGGTCGGTGGGGTACTTATAATCCTCAGTGTTTCGCTGGCATCGACCAATTATCTTATCGATGCGGAGATCCCGACAAAACTATTCGAATTTATCCGTGAACATATCGATAGCAAATTAACCTTTTTGATGTTATTGAATATATTCCTGCTGTTACTCGGTATGATGCTCGATGTATTTTCTGCACTGGTCATCATCGTACCGTTAACCTTACCTATCGCTGTGGGTTATGGCATTCACCCCATTCACTTCGGTATCATCTTCCTTGCCAATATGCAGATAGGCTACTTCACTCCACCGGTAGGTATGAATCTTTTCATCGCCAGTTACCGTTTTAATAAACCGATAACCGAGTTGTACCATGCGACCATTCCGTTTATGTTGATCCTGTTCGTCGCGGTATTGATCATTACTTACTGGCCAGCACTGACCATGACCTTGTTAGACTTCGAATAGTTCAGTGTTGCAGATAAAACATTTCCCTGATTTATGCAATTACTAAACCGTGAGATAAGTTGCCCGTATTGTGGTGAGTCCATCGATATACTGATCGATGATTCTGTGAGTGAGTCGGATTATTACGAAGACTGTTCGGTCTGTTGTCGACCGATACGCATTCAGTTGAACGTGGATGTTGGAGGAGAGTGCCAGTTGCTCATCCTGCGAGACGATGAATAGACGGTATCTGATTCACAGAGTCACCGTATGCAGCTGAACACGATGCCATCCGTAATAATCAAGAAACTCACCAGACCTGTGTACAGAAATGAAGCTTATGTTCATGTGTTCTACTATAATTTTAGTCGGAGAGAGCGATGCAGGCACAGATAAAGAAAAATAATGCCGCGCAGGAATTTGAAACAGTAGAGCGATGTGCGATCCTGGAGGTCGCCAATGATGCCGATGATAGAGAGGTATCCATCGCCAGAGCCAGAGTCAAACCCGGTATAACGACCGCATGGCATAAATTGACAGGTATCACAGAACGCTATCTGATAGTTTCCGGGCAGGGTCATGTCGAGCTGGCGGACATGGAGCCGGTTGTCGTATGTGAAGGCGACGTGGTACGAATACCGGCGGGAACTGCACAGAGAATAACAAATACGAGTGAGGTTGACCTGATCTTTTATGCGATCTGCTCTCCTCGTTTTCAGCAATGCTATTACGTGGCTC
>DROB01000325.1 GCA_011321985.1 Gammaproteobacteria bacterium
CAGATAACACAGCAGCTACAACAGAAAAAACTCGATGAACAATCACGTGAAGAACTAAATCTGCTCTATGTCGCTCTCACACGTGCTCGTGAGCAGCTTTATATCAGCGGTAGCGCAAGTAACAGAAGACAGGATGATAGCTGGTACCAGATCATCATGAACGCCCTGGACGACATAACACAAGCTGAAACGACAGTAGCTGGTATGAACTGCAAAGTGTACAGACACCTGAGTTACGACACAGAGATGACGCACGTACCTGAAACCAGAGACCTGTCATCATCAGAAGCTCTGGATATCGACGAGCGTTTGCTCCAGCCCATAAAAATGATTCCGCCAAATGAATACCTGCTTGCCCCGAGTCTCATCACCGATGAGTACAGACCCGGGCACTCCCCGCCTCAAAGTACCATCCAGGCGGACACACAGGCACTGGCAAAATGGCGAGGAACCCTCATCCATCGCACACTGGAATTATTATGCCACTCCGGTCACTACCCTGCATCAGAGAAAGCCATAACAACGATCCGACAAAAACTTGAAACTGAAGTACGACTCGACGAACCCGGTTTCATTCAACATCTCGAGGGATGTATAGACGAAGCCATAGCTGTGTTCGACCATCACGAGCTGGCATCAATATTTGACCCTGCTCCAGATGAACAAACTTATGATGAGATGCCATTGATGTATCTACAGGAAGCTGCGCAGACAGATGATGCAGAGAGACAGGCTGTCTATGGTTTCGTCGACCGAATTATCAAATCAAAAGATACTGTTTTGATCATCGACTACAAGTCCCATCAGATCGGACATACCGTATCGATGCAGGATGCAGCACAGCAATTTTCTGAGCAACTGAACTATTACCGGCAGGGCATACAGCAACTGTGGCCAGAGCACGAGGTGAGGGCCGGTATTTTATTCACATCTCGGCAGAAGCTAATCTGGCTGGATTAGCACGACATACGATTCCTATGCCCGTTGCTGAATCTGCCGGACAAAAACCGGTTAGTAATCCGGGTAATTTATCTCAGGTGATCTCAACATAGGAGACTTTAAACTATCGATACCGACTGGCTTACAGAGTAAAAACCCCTGTAGCTGGTCACAACCTGAATCACGTATAAACCAGTATTGCTCACTGTTTTCTATGCCCTCTGCGACGATCTGCATATCCAGCTTCTGTACCATCTCGACGAGGGACTGGATGATGATCTCACAACATCTGGAATTACCTATACCCTGAATAAAACACCGGTCGATTTTTACTGTACTGGCTGGTAACAAAGTCAGATTGACTAATGGGGACTGACCCGTACCAAAATCATCCAGGCAGAATTCAGCACCGTAATTTTTTAATGTCTCACAGAATGATATGACTTTTCGGACATCATGTATGTGTGCATGTTCGGTGATCTCAAATTCAAAATCAGATAACGATACATCATGTTTATTACTGATATTAATTATTTTTTGAGCAAAATAGATACTTTCACAGGTGAGTACCGAGAGGTTGACCGCTATCTTCACATCTGGATTAATGCTTTCCTGCATCTGCTTCAGGTCTTTGCAACAGCGCTCGAAAACCCATAGATCAAGTCCGAATATCAATCCATTTTCTTCTGCATCAGAGATAAAAACTTCCGGGGAAAAAAGCCCTACACCAGGCCGATGCCAACGTACCAGAGCTTCGAGGATGTCAGCCTTACCCGTTACCACATCGAAACGGGGCTGATAATGAAGACTCAGCTTATCAGTATCTATCGCATTTTTCAGATTGGAAAGAAATGCAGCCTGTTTGTTTTCATGACCTGGCCGCCCCCGAAAAATCGTCCTGGATTCCTCTGATAGATTCACATACTTCATCTCAGACCCCTGCACCTATTCCGCCCGTTCTACATTTATCGTCTGTACTTTTTGCTTCTTCTTTGTCCAGACACTTTATTTTCATTGTTATATCCAGAGATCATCTGATTAATTTATCCTTGAATAAACAGAGGTTCCTTAGAAATAAAAACCCGAAAGCTATATCCGAGCCACTTATTACCTATAACGAAAAATAACAGCAGAAGTCTCCAGAAAAACAGGAAAAAAATAACGGTATATTATATGCACCTGATTTATAACCATTTAATCCACAACCGTCCGACGAACGGTAGAATAAAACCACCCCGATGCAAGCAGGCGAAGTACGCACTCTCGTTTACGCAAAATTCGCGGCAAGCCCCGGAGGATTAATCCGCTGTAATTAAAAAAGACCCACTATAGAAAACAGGAGCGCTACTTGAGCATTACCTGATGG
>DROB01000326.1 GCA_011321985.1 Gammaproteobacteria bacterium
GGGTTATGAGTGGTTGATGCCCGATGTCAACTACACGCCATTTTCACCTTCGGTCAATATCGCGATAAAACATAAACCTTCTGATAATTTTGAGATGTTGATCAATGGTGAACGTCTGAACCCGTTGTTCTATTTTGGCATGATAAAAAATAAAGCAGGTACGGTAGCCCGGAGTTACTGGCAGGGAGTGCATCTGGATAATGGTAACAATCGTTTCGATTTTATCGTCAAAGATAAAGAAGGAAAAATCATAAAAACACTGACCCGAAATGTCATCTTTGCAGGCATTCCCGTAAGAGCAGAACTGGCAGAAGAATATTCACGGCTAATCGCAGATGGTCGTAATGTCCCTGTCGTGGCTATCCGTGTCTTCGATAAAAACGGGGACTTTGCACGGCCGGGTTCACGCGGCAGCTATACTTTGTCTTCACCTTATATCTCTCAGCAGAAGATCAAGGCTTTCCAGACAAATCGGCTGTCAGGTTTGCACCAGGAAGATCCTGAATACGTCGTCGGGCAGAATGGTCTCGCTTATATCGTCCTGGAACCTACCACGATCACAGGCAAGGTCGAACTTGAATTACCTTTCTCTGGCCGTAAGTCCTCTCGTCTGAAAACCTGGATGCAACCGGAGATACGTGACTGGATCATGGTGGGTCTGGCGGAAGGTTCGGTCGGCTATAATGCGGTATCGGGTAATAAGGAGGCTCTGGATGCGGCAGATGGGGGTAATGATTTTTACAGCGATGGAAAGGTCGCTTTTTATGCAAAGGGTAAAATCAAGGGTGACTGGTTATTAACGACATCCTATGATTCTTCAAAGAAAAAGAAATCTGGCAGTAACCGCGTCAATCAGCTTATCGACCCAAATACCTACTACACCATCTACGGTGATAATTCACGTCAACGTCACGATGCTTCGAGTGCTGAAAAACTTTATATAAAGATCGAGCGAAAGCAGTTTTATGCATTGTTCGGAGATATGGATACCGGTCTGAGTATCACTGAACTATCCAAATTTAACCGTCGAATGACAGGGTTGAAGTCTGAATATGATAACGGTAAGTACTCATATGCTGCTTTTGCCGCCGAGAATGATAGTGACTTCATAAAAGATGAGATACCGGGTGAAGGCATCTCGGGGCTTTACCATCTGAGTGGCAAGAATATCGTTATCAATAGCGATAATATCGTTATCGAAACGCGCGACCGTTTCCGTAGTGAGATAATCGTCAAAACAGAAACCATGCGTCGTTATCTCGACTACAGCATCGATTATGCCGACGGTACTATCTTCTTCCGTCGACCCATCCCTAGCCGTGATGAAAAATTTAATCCGGTTTTCATCGTTGCTGATTACGAAGTCGAGGCACCAGTAAAAGGTAATATCACCGCGGGTGGTCGTGCTGCGGTCAAACTAAATGATGGTAAGGTCGAACTGGGCGGAACTCTGATACATGATGCCAGTGATCAAAGCAAAGGTGAACTGATCGGAGTCGATGCACGTATCGAGATCGATAATAAGACGGAAGTCCGGTTGGAAGCTGCTACATCTGATGTGACTTCGAACGGTAAGGGGTTAACCGGGTCTGCTTATTCAGCCGAGATCGTCCACGGTGGTGATGATTTCAAGACGCGCGCATACGTGAAGCAACAAGGTGAAGATTTTGGCCTCGGACAGCAGTCCAGTAGTCAGACGGGTACACGTAAATTTGGTGCTGAAGGCAGTTATCGGATCAGTAGTGAGGTGGCTGTCAATAGCACGGTCTATCATGAAGATGTACTTGCCACCGGTGCTGACAGAAATATGATAGAGGCTAATGCTGTCTATAACAAGCGTGATTACACATTAAGCGCAGGTACTCGTGTCGTCAGAGATACCGATGCACTGGGTCTGGCAAATGATTCAAATCTGCTGGTATTAGGTGCCAGCAAGAGCCTGCTTGATGATACGGTAAAATTACGTTCAGCAGCAGAGATTGCCGTTGGCTCCAAAAATGAGAGTACCGATTATCCCTCACGCTATATCCTGGGTGTGGATTATTTCATCACGCCCAAGGTGAACCTGTTTGCTGAAAATGAATGGACGGTAGGTAGTACTCAGAATACACAGATAAACCGTGCTGGTGTTCGTGCGACCCCATGGGCAAATGCACAGCTTAATACCTCGGTTAACCAGGAAACCAATGAAAACGGTGTTCGCTCATTCGCTACCCTGGGTCTGACACAGAGCTTCCCGATCACGGAACGCTGGAGTGGTGATGTTGCATTCGATCGTTCACAGACCATACGTTCACCGGGAGCGACACCATTGAATACCAATGTTCCTGTAGCACAGGGCACGGCGAATAATGATTTTACCGCGATATCTGTTGGCACGACGTATAATGCAGACCGTTATACGGTCAATAATCGTGTCGAATTTCGAACCGCCGATCTGGAAGATAAATACGGTGTGATCGTTAACTGGGAAAGAAATCTGGAAGCAGGGGTGGCTTATTCTGCATCGACGAAATTATTCAAGACAGAACGCACCGATGACAGTGAGCTCCTGGATGGTGACATCCGTTTCTCTGTCGCGTACCGTCCGATGGAATCCCGCTGGATCGCATTGAACCGCCTCGATTTTAAATTTGATTCGAGCACTGACTTATTAGGAAACAAAACACGCCAACGTAAACTGATTGAGAATCTGGCTACCAATTTCCTCATCGATAACAGGAACCAGCTGGCCTTTAACTATGGCCTGAAATATGTTGTCGATAATTTTGATAACGCTGATTTCAGTGGTATTACCGGTTTGCTCGGTACGGAATTCCGTCACGATATCAGTGAGAAATTTGACTTCGGTGTCCATGCTCATACACGTTATTCAGCCAATTCGAATGTGTATCAGTATTCGACAGGTGTTTCGGTCGGTTGGAATATGGCACGCAATATCTGGCTCAGTATCGGCTACAACTTTGAGGGCTTCGAAGACAGTGACTTCTCTGCAGCGGGTTATACGGCAACAGGACCATACATCCGGTTCCGTCTGAAGTTTGACCAGGATACAGCGGATGATATCCAGAGCTGGCTGAATTAACCCCTTCCTTCCTTGTGGAAAAAGGCTTCCGTTGCTCCAGGCAGGGCTGATTTGGAAAAAATAAAGTAATGAATATCGACATATCAATATGGCTGAGATTAATCTTTAATTTACAATGGATTAAGTTTCTTCTTTGAGTGTTAGCGTGGTTAGAGCCAGTAAGATATGCCGATTTTTATTCATAAAAAAGCCAAAAACAGGTGTGAAATACGGATTTTGTCGGAAAAGACTACACAAAGGTTAAATTTAACTGGTTCGCCTATAGAAAAATGGATGCCTATGGTTATAACTGTTTGATTAATAGCTATCTATACTTGATGGTACGAATTTTGCATCCGTATAGCACGTAAATTTATTTAAGGAGAAAAAAGGAATGAGGAATTTATTGATTTTAGTATTAGCTACACTGATGACCAGCACGGCACAGGCGGCTATTTTTGATTTTGCGGCTGTAGCAGATGGCGACAGCTCTTATGGTCTGCCCGGTGGTGAAGGAGGGGCGGCTTCGCTTACTTTTAATAAAGGTGGCGTGAGTGTGACAGCGAGTGGGTTTAACGGGCTTGATGGCACACCTTATTATGCTTATCTGGATGCCACTTTTAATAATTTATCCGGAGGACTCGGTGTCTGCATGAATCTGGTTACGAATGCGCAATGTAATCCGTCATCGGATGATAATGTAACAACGAATGAAACCTTGCGGCTGGTGTTTGATCAGGCCGTCACTATTAATAGCACTACCTTTGTCAACGGTAATCATGGTACGAATTTTACCGGTAACTTCGATCTATCTATCGATGGTGGTACAGCAACCACTTACAGCCTGACCAATATTTTTGCTATGGATCTTACGGGTACGACATTCGAATTTTTTAACCCGAATGTCGGGGCGGGTTCTGCGGTATCGAATGACAAGCAGTTCTACATTAATGCTCTGGATGTTACCGTGGTACCGGTGCCTGCTGCAGCCTGGTTATTTGGCAGCGGACTGCTTGGCTTACTCGGCATGGCTCGACGCAAAGCTTAATATCCAGAGCTTCTCTGGATGTTTTAAAAAGCGGCCCGTATATGGGCTGCTTTTTTTTCGCCTGCAGCAAAACAGACAGACGAAAAAAATCGGTGCTTGCGGTAAACTAAGCTCTCTCTGTGCTACTGAATAGTTTTGACAAATGCCTGAACAACCCAGAATTCGGCCCATGCCGGTACAACTGATTAACCAGATTGCTGCCGGTGAAGTTGTCGAGCGGCCTGCTGCCGTGGTCAAAGAATTGCTGGAAAACAGTCTGGATGCGGGTGCGACTAAAATTGTCGTCGATATCGAAAAGGGAGGCAGTAAACTTATCCGGATCTCGGATAACGGTCACGGTATTCATAAAGATGATCTCGTATTGTCACTGTCGCCACACGCCACCAGCAAGATCAGCAGTATCGATGATCTGGAGAGAGTAAAAAGCCTCGGTTTTCGAGGTGAAGCCTTACCGAGCATAGCATCTGTCAGCCATCTGCAGTTGACCTCCTGCTGGCAGGGAGCCGATGAGACATGGCGATTGACCATGAACAATAGTCAGGCCAGTGAAATAGCCCCTGCGGCCAGTCAACCCGGTACCACCATCGAAGTTCGGGATCTATTTTTTAATGTTCCCGCCAGGCGTAAATTCCTACGAACCGAAAAAACCGAATTTTCACACCTCGAGGATGTGGTAAAGCGTATCTCGCTCAGCCGTTTCGATATCGACATATCATTGCGGCACAACCAACGTGTGGTCAAAGCACTGCGTGTTGCCGATACCCGCCTGGAGCAGGAAAGACGTATCGCCGACTTACTGGGACCGGCATTTATCGAGCAGGCGGTACACATGGATTTTGACCACGAAGGGCTCCGTCTATGGGGTTGGGTTGCACAGCCGACATTCTCTCGCAGCCAGGCAGACATGCAATATTTCTATGTGAATGGACGTATGGTAAAAGATCGCCTGATCACACATGTGGTACGCCAGGCCTATGCAGATGTTCTGTTCCATGGACGGCACCCTGCTTATGTCCTGTTTTTTGAGTGTGATCCGGCAATGGTCGATGTCAACGCACACCCCGGAAAGCACGAGGTCCGTTTCAGACAGAGTCGTGAGATCCACAACTTTTTATTTCGTACGATACATAAGAGTTTATCTGAAATAACTGCGGGTGATTCGACTTCGCATGACTACCAGCATTTTTCAGATGCAGATTCAACTGAACAGAATCCAGCCGGGCTGGCATACGTAAATGCCTCTTCTCCGTTGCACAAACCAGTGCAATCGTCGATGCCACTGGCAGTGGCAGAACAACGGCGGGCGTATGCTGAATTTACTGGAAACAAAGCGGGTACCTTACTTTCAGATACGGATACAGCCTTTCCAGCTGAAGCCGGAGACATGCCGCCGCTAGGTTTTGCTCGCGCTCAGTTGCATGGCATCTATATCCTCGCGGAGAACGCGGAAGGTATGGTACTGGTCGATATGCATGCCGCCCACGAAAGGATTACCTATGAGCGGCTAAAAACAGCACGTGAAGGAGAAGGCATCAAGTCTCAACCCCTGCTGGTACCGATGACGATACCGGTCAGCAGCAAAGAAGCCAAACTGGTGGAAGATAATGCCGGCGTATTTAAGCAGCTGGGATTCGAAGTAGATAGAGCGGCAGATGAAAGCATCAAATTACGTCAGATACCGGTGATCCTGTCCAGCAGTGATGTTGAGACATTGCTGCGTGATGTCCTGTCAGATCTGTTAACGCATGGTATTAGCTCGCGGATCGAACAGGCGATGAATGAGATACTATCGACCATGGCCTGTCATGGTTCGATACGGGCCAATCGTAAACTAGGCATTGAAGAGATGAATGCCTTATTGCGTGATATGGAGGTAACCGAACGTAGCGGACAGTGCAACCATGGTCGGCCGACC
>DROB01000327.1 GCA_011321985.1 Gammaproteobacteria bacterium
CTGCGCGCGAACAACCCATTATGGCCCGGCATCAACGTATGCCAACTTAAGAGGCCGGATATACGTATGCAGTCGAGCCAACAGCCATGAACAGATTACTTGCAAACGAGGAGGAGTCCATATACAGACATTAAAAACTTTAAAAAAATTTTACCACAGATTAGGGTAGTCTATGCAAGGTGTGGCATCGCGGTTTGCAAACCGCTCCTACAGGTTCATGTCACTTGTAGGAGTGGAATTTATTCCGCGAACAGAGGTTAAATCAAACGTAAGAATCGCATATTTTCAAGCTACCCAGAGTATCCGCTTATGGCTGGTAGCCGTCTTTAATGATGCGGAAAATAAAACGTCTGCTCCTGCTAATGCGCCTCGTCCCAGTTATCGCCGATACCGATATCAACAACCAGAGGCACTTTTAGACTCGCAGCCCGCTCCATTTCTATCCGCAATAGATCCGCCACACTCTCTACATCTTTCTTCAACACTTCGACCACCAGTTCATCGTGCACCTGCATGACCACCCTGGCATCCACGTTGCTGTTCAACAGTGCAGCATCCACGGAGATCATCGCACGTTTGATGATATCCGCTGCGGTTCCCTGCATCGGGGCATTGATGGCGGTGCGCTCGGCGTATTGCCTGCGCTGACCATTGCGTGCATTGATCTCGGGCAGATACAGACGACGACCAAAAACGGTCTCTACATAGCCTCTGCCATGTGCCAGCTCCCGGGTTTTTTCCATATACGCCATAACGCCCGGGTAACGGGCAAAATAGGTATCGATATAATCCTGTGCTTCATAACGACCGATATTCAGCTGTTTTGCCAGCCCGAAAGCCGACATGCCGTAGATCAGGCCGAAATTGATGGCTTTCGCCGCACGCCGCTGATCCGGCTCGACCGCATCCAGTGCCACGGAGAAGACTTCGGCCGCTGTCGCACGGTGTACATCGATGCCTTCGGCAAAGGCTCTGAGTAAATTTTCATCTTCTGACAGATGCGCCATGATGCGCAACTCGACCTGTGAATAGTCCGCCGCCAACATCTTGTAGCCTTCTGGTGCAATAAAGGCCTGGCGGATACGCCGTCCCTCTTCACTGCGTATCGGGATATTCTGCAGGTTCGGATCGGTGGAAGAAAGCCGCCCGGTGGCCGCCACCGTCTGATTGTAAGAGGTGTGTACACGACCGGTTTTCTCGTTCACCTGCAACGGCAATTTGTCTGTGTAGGTGGATTTCAGCTTACTGACGCTGCGATGCTCCAGGATAAGTTTGGGCAGCGCGTGTTCTTCGGCCAGTTCCTGCAGGACATCTTCAGCCGTCGAGTACTGCCCGGTTTTGGTCTTTTTCTTCGCCGGTATCTTGAGCTTCTCGAACAGGATGATGCCCAGCTGCTTTGGTGAAGCAAGGTTAAAGGTCTCGCCGGCAACCTCATAGACCTGCTGCTCGATCTCTTTCATACGCGCAGCCAGTTGCTTGCTCTGCTCTTTCAGCATCGCCACATCGACCATTACACCGTTTGATTCGATACCGAGCAAAACACGCAACAGCGGTAACTCGATATTTTCATAGACGCTTTTCAGCGTCGGCTCATCATCCAGCGCGGCGCTTAGCTGCTGATGGATCTGCAGGGTAATGTCGGCATCTTCCGCGGCATACGGACCGGCTTCTTCCAGCGCTATCTCATTAAATGTCAGCTGTTTTGCCCCTTTACCGGCGATGTCTTCAAAATGGATGGTACTGTGGCCCAGCAGGCGCAGTGCCAGATCGTCCATATTATGACGGCGAGTCGAATCCAGTACGTAGGACTCCAGCATGGAATCCTGTGCGATACCTTTAAGGGCGATGCCGTGATTAGCCAGGACATGGGCATCATATTTCAGGTTCTGTCCGATCTTGCCTTTATTTTTGTCCTCTAACAGGGGTTTTAACCGCCCCAGCACCTCCTGCTCGCTGAGCTGGTCCGGCGCACCCGGATAATCATGTGCAAAAGGCACATACGCCGCTTCACCGACCTCGACAGCAAACGAGACACCGACAACACGGGCTCTCATGTAATCCAGACTGGTGGTTTCGGTATCAAAAGCGAACTGTTCTGCCGTATCGAGTTTCTTCAACCATCGATCAAAGGCTTTTTTATCCAGCACCGTTTCATAATGTGTTTCAGAAGACGACGGCTTAACCGCTTCTTTGCCTGCACCACCATCGGCAGACAGGTTCGACAACCAGGATTTGAACTCCATCTCGGTATAGATCTGCTCGAGTTTTTCCCTGTCGGGCTGTCGCATGGATAGACCGGATAGATCCTGATCGAGCTCGACATCACACTTGATGGTGGTCAGCTGTCTGGACAAAGGCAGTTGCTCCAGATTTTCTCTAAAGCTTTCACCGACCTTGCCTTTTATCTCATCCGCATGGGCGACCAGGTTATCCAGGGTTTCATATTGCTTCAGCCATTTTGCTGCGGTCTTCGGCCCGACTTTGGGTATGCCAGGAATATTATCCGAGGTATCGCCCATCAGTGCCAGATAATCGATGATGGCAGCCGGCGGCACATCAAATTTTTTCATTACCCCGGCTTCATCCATGATTACGTTATTCATGGTATTAATCAATGTCACATGCGGATTGACCAGTTGCGCCAGGTCTTTATCTCCGGTCGAGATCAGCGTTTCAATTTTCTGCTCGCTTGCCTGCCGGGCATAGGTGCCGATAACATCATCCGCCTCAACACCGGGAATGATGATCAAAGGGTAACCCAGTGCTTCGACCAACTCGTGCAATGGTGCGATCTGACTACGTAACTCATCGGGCATGGGTGGGCGATTCGCCTTGTACTGATCATACATATCATGGCGAAAGGTCTTGCCTTTTGCATCAAAAACCACGCCGATGTGCTCTGGTTTATATTCTTGAACCAGTTTATTGAGCATATTGATCACGCCATAGACTGCACCCGTTGCCTGCCCTTTACTGTTAGTCAGTGGTGGTAACGCGTGAAAAGCACGAAAC
>DROB01000328.1 GCA_011321985.1 Gammaproteobacteria bacterium
ACACTATGATGAGCGTGGCAGGATCGGTGCAGCTACAAATCCAAGTGCCAAGATAGATCCAGTGATCTATTTTGATACTGAGGTTGCTTATAATGTAACGCCTGCCTTTAAAGTCGTAGTCGGTGGTTCAAACATCTTTGACCAGTTTGTTGATAAGATCAATGCGCCGAATGCAAACCGTCAAAGTGTTGGCCTGCAATACCCTCGTCGTAGTGCAGCAAATTATGAGGGTGGATCCTGGTATGTTGCAGCACATTACGAATTCTAGATTTTAATGATGAAGTAGTGCTCAACAGGGAAGTCCGACATCTCGCCGGGCTTCCCTGTTTTATTTGTAGAAGTGCTCGTGATATTAATAGTGTTTGTTTTTTTTCTGGATAGGTTATATTATCGAGTGACCACATAAAGAACCCACTAATGGGTCGTTCAGTTTACATAACCACCTCGCATGAGGTTGTAGGCAAAGGGGAGATGTTGTTATGCACATTCGTTTGATTATATTAGTTCTGTTGTGTGGTTTCTCCACATTAGCTTCTAGTGCAGAAAGTCTGGATAAGATTACAAAGGAAGGGCAACGGCGAATACAGGAAGGCAAATCCGCGCAGAATAAAGTCAGTAAATTGAGTGATAGAACAGCGGATATAGTATCTGACTACAAGACAGTTACCAAAGTCGTCGATGGATTGGTCGTCTACAATGATCTACTCGATGTACAGATCAGTAATCAGCTCAGCGAAGCAGCGTCCATCCAGCAGTCCATAGAAAACGTCAGTACGATAGAGCGCCATGTCGTCCCCCTGATGACACGTATGATCGATTCGCTCGAGAAATTTGTCGAACTCGATGTGCCCTTTCTGGCTGAAGAGCGTACAGAACGAGTAGAAAAATTACGCAAGATGATGGTGCGATCTGATGTGAGTGGTGCAGAAAAGTTTCGGCGGGTGATAGAAGCCTATCAGATAGAAAATGACTATGGCCGTACCATCGAAGCTTACCGCGGTAGCCTTACCTTTGATGATCGTACACGAGAAGTCGACTTTTTACGCGTTGGCCGGGTCGCCTTGCTCTACCAGACGATCGGTCGTGATACGACAGGGGCATGGGACTCTGATTCAAGGCAGTGGGTCGAATTATCAGCAGCCGATTATAAACAACATGTTGCTCAGGGGATTCGAATCGCTCGTAAACAGGTTGCACCGGACTTAATCGTATTGCCTGTAGCTGCTGCTAAGGAGGCGAAGTAATGAGGATTCGTAACTTACTCGGTGCAGTATCTCTAATTATTTTCACAGCAAGTTTTCAGGCAGGGGCTGCTGTCGTCAATCTCGATGATCTTCTCAAACAGGTCAAGAGCGGCAGGGTCAATGATGCGAAAGAAAATGCAGAGCGTATAAAAGCTTTTCGTGCAAATAAAGCCCAACAGGCTGGAAAGCTCGCAGATATGAAAGCAGAGCGTAAGCGACAGGAACAACGGAGTGTGAAACTCGAAAAAGATTTTGATGTAAATGAAAAGAAGCTGGCAGTACTCGAAAAGACGCTACACGAACGACTGGGTAATCTGAAGGAGCTATTTGGTGTTCTCCAGCAAGCATCGGGTGATGCGCGTGGGCAGTTTGAAAACTCGCTGACACAGCTTCAGTTTAAAGATCGCGGTGAGTTTTTAACTGAACTCGCCAAGAAGATGGGACAATCAAGCAAGCTGGCATCTATAGAAGAGATAGAACGCCTGTGGTTCGAGTTGCAACGTGAGATGACGGAATCAGCTAAAGTCGTACGTTTCACCGCCAGGGTGATCACGGCACAGGGCGAAGAAGAAACACGGTCAGTGACAAGGGTCGGATTATTCAATGTTGTCTCCCAGGGTAAGTACCTGCAGTACGTGCCTGAGACGGGTAACCTCGTAGAATTAGGGCGACAACCACCAGGGAGATACCTCGATGGAGTCAGGGAACTGGAACAGGCGAGCAGTGGCATGGTCGGTTTTGCGATCGATCCATCGCGTGGTCAGCTCCTTTCGTTACTAGTGCAGTCTCCAAGCCTCATCGAGCGCATCAAGCAGGGTGGTGTTGTCGGTTATATCATCCTGGTCCTCGGTCTTATCGCCTTACTGGTCGCGGGCGAGAAACTCATAAATCTATGGCTCACCAACAGACGTGTGAATGCACAGGTTAAAGATACCAGCAAACCAAACGGCAATAACCCTCTTGGGAGGGTGCTGGCGGTCTATGAGGCGAATCCTGATGCCAACACCGAGACGCTGGAACTCAGGCTCAGTGAAGCAGTGCTGAAAGAAACGACCGGACTCAACCGTTCTCTCATGTTCCTTAAAGTGATCGCCGTTGTCGCGCCACTGATGGGTCTGCTCGGTACTGTGACAGGTATGATCGTTACGTTTCAGGCGATTACACTGTTCGGTACGGGTGATCCGAAACTTATGGCAGGCGGTATCTCTCAGGCGCTTGTCACGACAGTGCTTGGCCTGTGTGTGGCTATCCCTACGGTATTCCTGCATACCATGACCGTGATTCGTTCCAAGCGCATTATCCAGGTACTGGAGGAACAGGCGACGGGTATGGTCGCAGAACGTTCCGAGAATGAGAACTAAGAGGTAAGCTATGGAGCGATTATATTACTTTGTTCCGGCACTGCGATCTGTCAGTGAGTTTATGGATCTCGGGGGTGGTGTATTAATCCTGATCGTTGTGTTACTGCTTGTCATGTGGACATTGATCTTTGAGCGAATGCTCTATATCAATGGCCCTTATACAAGATTAGTCGAACAGACCATTGCCGAATGGGAGGCGCGTAGTGAACGTAATTCCTGGCATGCGCATGCGATACGTGAGCGTCTTATCTCTATCGTGTACCAGAAGCTTGAACACAATATGCCATTGATCAAGACCTGTATCGCATTGAGCCCGTTATTAGGTTTGCTGGGAACGGTTACCGGTATGATCGAGGTTTTCGAAGTGATGGCGATTTCGGGTTCTGGTAATGCCAGATCGATGGCAGCTGGCGTTTCTAAAGCAACAGTGCCGACGATGGCAGGCATGGTCGCGGCATTATCTGGTGTGGCGATGCACACCCTGTTGAGTAATAAAGTCGCGATTAAAAAAGAGCAGTTAAGTGATCATATGACCACTGACCACTAGATTAAAATAGGCTAGCAAAATTATGCGTAGAATTTCAAAAGATAGCGCTGAAGAAGAATCAAATATCGATATTACGCCAATGCTCGATGTGGTTTTTATCATGTTGATTTTTTTTATTGTCACAGCAACCTTC
>DROB01000329.1 GCA_011321985.1 Gammaproteobacteria bacterium
AACTGATCGTACAGATACCGCCGGTATTACCTCCACCCTCTCTGTAACAAAAGACGGCTATCGGCCATGGGTGGACGCTTAGGCCTGGTTGAAAATATATGACTCATATGTTTGATTTAACCTTTGTTCGCGGAATAAACTTTGCTCCTGCAAGTGACACGAACCTGTAGGAGCGGTTTGCAAACCGCGATGCCACACTTTTAAGAAGGTCGCCGCCGGGCACTGCATACCAGATCCTGTTGTTTCCACTGATGTAAGGTTGGGCAATGCCCAACCTGCAAAAACGACAAAATAATAACGATTTTTTTTGCACTTTTTTCGCGGACTAACTGTTTTTAAAGTTTTTGAATGTCTGCTTGCGTCGGGAACAGTCTTTAAGTAATTTCACTTTGCCAGGTTCAGATCTACCCAAAAGGTACTGCCCTGACCGACGGTGCTCTTCACACCGATAACTCCCCCCATCAATTCGATCAGTTGTTGCGTGATGACGAGGCCTATGCCTGTTCCCTGAACGGATCCGTTTTCAGCACCGAGGCGTTCAAATGGTTTAAACAGGTTCCTCTGTTGCTGATCGCTCATACCACTGCCAGTGTCGGTGATGGTGATGCGTAACCGGTCATCTTTTCGGGTTTCGGATGTAACGATAATGCTTCCTGCAGGGCTGTTGTATTTGATCGCATTGCTCAGCAGGTTTAATAATGCCTGTTTTAGACGTTGTGCATCGGCTAATACGGTATAGGCTATATCTGAATTGAACGTTATATCCAGCTGCGCCTCCTCGGCGATGGGTTTTATCATCGAGTGACATTCCTGTAATACATTATCCAGGTTTATCTGCTTGATGGTTAGTGCCAGTTTTCCGTTTTCAAGCCGGGATAGATCCAGCACGTCATCGACCAGGGTAAGCAAGTGCTTACTCGCATTAAAAATACGTTGATTATATTTTTCCAGTTTTGAGTCCAGATCATTTTTACAGGCGATTATCTCGGAAAACCCCATGATGGCATGCAGTGGTGTGCGTAATTCGTGGCTCATATTAGAGAGCAATTGTGATTTGGCCTGGTTGGCTTTGTTCGCGTCGTCTAAAGCGATCTCGAGTCGATGCTGTGATGATTCCTGCTGTATCTCGTTTCTTTCCAGCAGGCGTAATACAAAGACGACGATACTGATACTTATCAGGAGGACGAAGACAAGCATGATCCAGGTATCCTGAATTATCGAGTGGCAGTTTTTTTTATTTTTAGCTATCGAGTCAAGCCCTTGTTGCTGGTGAAGCGATATCATCCTCTCCATAAGCAGGACTTCTTCATCCTGCAGGGGGAGCAGTTCCTCGGTAATCAGGCGTTGTGCGGTTTCGTACTCATCAAACAGGATGAAATCGACGATCTCATTTTGCAGGGGGCCGGCAATTTTTACTAAGGTATCGTGTTGTTTCAGGAGCACCTGCTCTTCCCCATCCGGGTCCGCTAACAATAAATATTCTTCACGGTCAGCTGCGAACTGGCCGCCAAATCGTGCTATCCTGTCAACTTCATTCTGTAGTGCAGATTCATCTTTCAGCGACAGCATACGCAATAGCGAGAATGTACGTTCGCGTGCGGCAGTACGCAGGTCGTTACTCAGCTGGATCTTTCGTTGATTGATGGTGACGAAATGTTCAAATTGTTTGTTGCTCTGCAGCAGGGCATTCATGCCGATAAAACTGGTGATAAAGACGAGTATCAGGATGCTGGTGAAGCCCGTTATGATGATTATCTTTGATTTTGACATAGGGGGTTTTTGTTTTAATTGTAGCAGAAAAAGTCTGGTCATTATGACACTAACCGCTTTCTCTGAAAATGCAGTATATGAGATAAAGAGAGTGGTTTTTCCGTAGTTTTCTGCATGGCTGGGGGGTGACATGAAAAATGTACTGTTGGTGGTTGTTAAGCCCGCCACCACATGGTCGCTCGCGGGACTGGGCATGATTTATGCTGAGACTCCCTGAAAGAGGTACCGTTTAATCAGCGGTTTAAGATTTGGTGAGGTCAGTTAGCAGGTCGGGAGAATTTATCTGGATGGTTCCGCGGCCGAGACTGACCCAACCCTGTTCTTCAAACCGTTTCAGATGCCGTGATACCACCTCCCGTGCGGTACCTAATTCATTGGCGAGTTCCTGATGTGTCGCTGCGATGGGCTGGTTATCGTCTCCGTTCAGATGCAGTAATGCCGCTGCCAGGTTGCGGTCTATCGAGGGTGAGCAAAGCTGTTCGATCCGTGTGATCACACTGGCCAGTCGGTGGGCGAAGTTGGTGAACACGAAATGCCGGAAGTGTGAGGAAGCCCCGATGGCGATATCAAATTCTGTTGCTGACAGGGCCAGTATTTCCGTTTTTTCCTCGGTATGGCCTTCTGCTGGAAATGTGGCACCGCTGAGCAGGCAGGATGTCGTTAAAATACAGCCCTCACCGGCACGGACATGATACAGCACGACTTCACGCCCCTTTTCAGTAACGATCTGCACACGGATACTGCCGCCGACGACCAGGACATAATCATTGCATTCCACCCCGGGCATACTGACCTGAAAGTCAGCAGGGACTTCGAGGCACCGTGACTTCCTGACCATACGTTCAATAGCCGGGTCTTCTATCTGCATCAACTGAGGGAAATGGTTATGCCACAGGTCTGTATTCTGATTATCGGGTTTATTCATATCAAACAGTTTACACGCGATCGATTTATCAGGTATGACGAATTATGGGTCATTTTTATTCCGTCCCTGTGTGACTGAGTCACACAGCAATGAACTTTCTTTGGTGACTGCGTCACTGACGCATCATCCTGTAGCCGATAAAGTGCTGTCAGCATCGTAGTTAAGGTGCGTAAAAACTATTGCGGAGGATACTAAATGTTTCAAATTAAATCACGACGGCAGGGGCAGGGTTACTGGTTTGTTCTTGCCCTGTTTATTCTGGTGGCATCCAGTCAACCAGTTGGGGCCAGCCATTCTCATCAGGGACGTATCGAAGTAATCGTAAATGCTTCATTAGGTGGAACGTTTACTGATGATGTAAATAATCCAACGATAACGATCACCATTCCACCCGGTGCACTTTCCAGGGATGCAAAATTAAAAGTTCGTCAATTACGTGAGCCGGGAAAACTGGGTCCTAACCAGACCGCAGCAAGTCCGGCTTTTCGTGTTAAATTAAAAAAAGTTGATGATGACGACGATGATGGCGATGGCGAGGAACGCAGGGATGACGATGAGCATGAGCTGACACTGAATAAACCTATGCTGGTAGAGATAGCGGCAACACAGGTGCCTGTGCACCCGCAGATCGGTGAGATTGCGATACGACGACAGGGGAAATGGAATCGTATGATGGCGAATTTTTATAAAGCCAGTACCAACAGTGTCGTCACGCGGACTAAAAATACAAAAGGAAAATACCGTGTTGCACACAGGACGCTGCAGGCGAGAAATGCGACTGACCCGGATGTAGTACGCGGGCGTGATCTGTACTTCAATGATGACTGGGGCAGTCATGAATACTGGACCAATACGTTCCAGTTACATGAAGTGCTAAATAACGTTGATCCAGCAACGGCAGCATCGCTCGGTGTGCAGATCGATTTGACCAAAGTACCGCAGTTCATCGTTGATGTAATGTTGAGCGATGATTTTGCAGCCAAACAGGCAGCATTGACTGATCCTGCCACGACCATTGCATTGTTGCAGGCAGATGCGGTTCTGGGCCTGAAGGCACAGTTCAATGACGTGAGTAAGCCCAATAGGGTGACTTCTGTCGGCCTTACCTGTGCGCTGTGTCATGTTACGGTAACACCGACCGCATTCCAGATTGCACCGCCACCTGCCGATCCAACACCGTTACCCATTGGTATCCCGGTTATCGGCCCGCCAAATGCAGGTATTCAGTTAGGCAAGATCCTGTCATTTACACCACTGGTACAGGCAGGTTCCGAACACGTCAATATCGAACAGTACCAGAGCTGGGGTCCGGGGGCTTTTGATCCTCGATTCCTGCCAAATAACCCGATCGATGATGGTGTGAATAATCCAAGCCAGATCCCTCAGCACTGGAATTATATGGACCTCGCTGAACAGGATTACGATATAACCTGGATTGGTATCCTGCATACCACGGTGGATAATGAATCGATGGCCAGTGGTCCGGAGTGTGGTATCGATTTGCCGTTAGGTACGAATGGAGCATGGGGTACACCAGGTGCAGTCATCAAAAACTTTGAGTTTGGTAATACTCTGCCACAATGGGTGTTTGATGCCCTGGATGTGGCTGAAACTGTGGAACCGGGAATTGGCACCGAACCGGGTGTGACACAGGAAGTGACCCGGTCTAAGTTGCTTGACCTGAAGGCTTTCCTGGAGAGCATCGTCAGCCCTGCACCGTTGGCCTTTGATGAAGCCAGAGCAGAAGCAGGCTGGGAGTTGTTCTATGGAAAAGCAAACTGTGTCGCCTGTCATGCTTCGGCAGAAGGGACTCGTGGTAAGAGTGCCCGAGGGGATATCACTAAAAACAAGGGTATCTATTTCACTAATATCGTAGAAAATAAACCACAGGGTCTGCTCGGCCTGGGGATCAAGGTTCCGGGTTTACGAGGTCTGGCATTCACTGCGCCGTATTTCCATGATGGTAGTGCAGCGACACTGGATGATGTTGTGAAGAGGTATACTTCAACGGATATTCCAGAGGTGCCTTCTACGTTGACAGCTGAAGAGCAATCATCGATTGTGGAGTACCTGAAGAGTCTGTAAGAAATAAGCCTTGTTGTGTGAAGGTTTGGGCCGCACGGAAGTGCGGCCTTTTTTATTGTCCCGCCACTTTCTGTAAAGTGATTCAGCTATTGCCTTATGTAAAAGGGGGAATGATGAACTACTTCATCTCATCGTGTTCATAATGATGCTCGTGCTACCTCCTGTTTTAGAAGTAACAGAAGTGATAGTGAAATAACAGGGAAACTCTGATTAATTCGAAGTTTCCGCAGCATATGGATGTGCTGCCACTTTTGATGGTTGTCAAGCCATCGAAGATGAAGAAAAAGATACAATCATATTTTGTCTTTTTTTCCCTGATAATTCATGGATGGATTAATCAGAGTTTCTATAGAGAATAATTAATCAGAGAGGGGATGATGAAAAAAATATTAATTGTACTGGCACTGTTAACAGGATGGCATAGTACGGGGGTGAATGCTGTGACTCAGGAAGATATGGAAAATATAGTAAAAGGTATCGTCAAGGTAGTTGAGAGTAAAAAAGGTTATGTCGTCTTCGACTACAAAGAAGTCAGAATGGCGTTGATCTCGGATGTTAGTCATGATCGTATGCGGATCATTACACCGATAACAAAATACTCCAGCCTGAATCTCGAACAGATTGGAAAAATAATGGATTCAAATTTCCACAATGCTCTAGATGCCAGATATGCGAGTAGTAATGATGTGTTGTATTCGGCTTTCATACACCCTATGTCACCATTATCACAGGAACAACTGACCGATGCGCTGGATCAGGTAGCAACTCTGGCACTTACCTTTGGTACTAGTTACAGTAGTGGTCAGTTAAGTTATGTTGGGAAATAGTCAGAGGGTCTGCTTCCACGCAAAGTGGACGATGAAAGATTTAGAAACATTTTTTGCCGCGAAGGATGCAAAGAACGCGAAAAAAACGCCAATAAAACCTTTTTTAGTTTTTTTCGTAGATAGGGTTACCGCAGAAACGCAGATTAGGGCAGGATGCCCGTAAGTAGGGCAATGCAGGAGCAATTGCCGA
>DROB01000330.1 GCA_011321985.1 Gammaproteobacteria bacterium
AGCGATACGTCCAAGATTTACCTGACCATCGTAATTAGTAAATTGCCCTCCTACTAAAATTTTATTGTCTGCCTGAACAGTGGTCGACCTGACAGTACCATTAAATTCAACGGGATTAAAAGCAACGTCACGTGAGCCATTCGCATTAAGTCGAGCGAAACGTTTTAGATTTGCCTGCCCATCGTAACTACCAAACTGTCCTCCTACAATTATTTTATCGTCTGCCTGAGCAGTCACCGAATACAGCGTACCCCCATGTGTCAGGATACCTTTCGCCTCTAAAAAACATAGATTATTAGCAAAGAGGGGCTACTAAAGGTGATATTATGCAAAACAGATATACAGAAGAGTTTAAGGAATCAATCATCCAGAAGATGATGCCCCCGAATGCAGTATCCGTATCAAAACTGGTCAAAGAGACTGGCGTTTCAGATGTAACCCTGTATAAATGGAGAAAAGATTACAGAAACAGAGGAATAGCTGTGCCAGCAGATAAAAGTAACCCCGAACAATGGGCAGCCGAAGACAAACTGGCTGTTGTCATAGAAACCGCGACATTAAATGAAGTTAAACTGAGTGAATACTGCCGTCATAAAGGATTGTATCCAGAACAGATCAAAGAGTGGAAAATATCAGCATTGTCAGGGTATCAGAAAAGCCCCCAAAAGAATAAAGAGAAGGCTCGATTACAACAGCAGGACAAAAAGAAAATAAAGCGCCTGGAATCAGAGCTAAGACGAAAAGAAAAGGCACTGGCAGAAACGGCAGCGTTATTGGTGCTATCAAAAAAGTGCGAAGCCATCTGGGGGGTAAACGAGGAAGATTAATCTCTTCTGAGAAACGTCAGATGGCGATAGAATGGATCACACAGGCAACAAATCAGGGCGCCCGTCAGGAACCGGCCTGTGAGGTGGTGGGCATTAGCAGCCGCACCTTACAGAACTGGCGATTACATGGGATGAAAGATCATCGCCAAACGGTAAAGAAAACACCGCCCAATAAACTCAGTCAGGCGCAAAGAAAAGCGATCCTGGAAGTATGCAACAGTGAGGAATTCAAAAGTAAGGCACCGAAGCAAATAGTCCCTGAATTAGCAGATAGAGGGCTGTATCTGGCCTCAGAGAGCAGTTTTTACCGCATACTACGTGATGCGAATCAGCTGCACCACAGAGGACGTAGCGCGCCGCCAGAAACAGCAAGACCGGAACCCTTTAGCGCAGATGGCCCCAACCAGGTCTGGTCCTGGGACATCACGTATCTGGCCAGTCAAATAAAAGGGGTGTTCTATTATCTGTACCTGTTTATGGACATCTATAGCCGTAAAATTGTTGGCTGGGAAGTGTATGAAAATGAGTCCTCAGAACAGGCCGCTGAGGTATTACGCAAGGCACGCCTGGCTGAAGCAATATGCAGCCATCATGAACTTGTTTTACATTCAGATAATGGCAGCCCGATGAAAGGTGCAACGATGCTGGCGACTCTGCAAAAGCTGGGCGTTGTTGCTTCATTTAGCCGACCTTCGGTGAGTAATGATAACCCGTTTTCCGAGTCACTGTTCAAGACCCTGAAATATGTACCTGCCTATCCCTCAAAACCCTTTGAAAATCTTGATAAGACGCGTCGATGGGTGGCTACATTTGTGGATTGGTATAACGACTGTCATCGTCATAGTGGGATAAAATATGTCACACCATCACAACGTCATAATGGTGAAGATGTGGCTATCCTTGAGCGACGGAAACAGGTGTATGAGTTGGCTAAAAAACAATATCCAGAGCGCTGGTCTGGTGACATAAGAAACTGGGATCATGAGTCATTGGTGAGACTCAATCCAGTCAATGAGCAACGGCACAATACTGATATGAAGAAAGTTGCTTAAGTGATGAGTTTAGGCGAAAAGTATGTTGACACCTACCGGTTGGCATTTCGCGGCGCCAGCTAGAGCGACTCTTCCGCGCCTACCTGGATAGAACACCAACCCAGTACTATCTCGGGCTGCG
>DROB01000331.1 GCA_011321985.1 Gammaproteobacteria bacterium
ACCATAACCAGATTAATCCCCAACCTCTTCGCAATGGACCGAACATCTTTCTGCAGAGCTGTGCGGGTAAAAGCATCAAGAGCCGAAAAAGGCTCATCGAGAAGCAGTAATTCAGGCTCCATCACTAAAGATCGGGCAAGCGCGACACGTTGTTGCTGCCCACCGGAGAGATTTTGTGCATTCTTTTTGGCAAACTCCTCTAAATTGACAAGACTGATCGCCTCAGCAACCCGTTCGTCTGCCTCCTTACCAGGCCAACCTGCAAATTTAAGCCCGATACCTACATTCTGTTCAACGGTTAGCCAGGGGAAGAGATGCGGAGCCTGAAACATCATGACCCAGCGAGATGACGGACCAGCGACCACCTCGTTATTGAGGTGTAACGTACCACTGGTTGACTTCAATAATCCGGCAACGATATGGAGAAGCGTTGATTTGCCGCAGCCCGATCTACCGATAATGATAAGAGCCTCGCCAGGTCCTGCCTCTATATTGACATCATCAAAAGTGAGGGGACACTTCGAGTTATAACGATGAGTCAGATTTTTAATACTTATAGTTACACCACGTAATGACATCTATTAAAATCCTCGTATAAAAGCTGGTACCGATGATACCTTTATCATCGTCATTCGAGAAGAAATCGGGGCATTATTTCTCAAACATGCATTATCAGTTGTATCATGATAATGACAAGGTGATGTACCATGTATCAAAAATTCATGACACGATGAAAATTTTGTCAATAGATGTCGCATATATAATCAGTCTCTGTTATTCATTTGAAATAAGTTTATATGATTTTTCATTTAATATCGTTTCGGCAGTAATCCATCAATCTTTATCAGCCATATGAAGGCGCTTATCTACCACCCTCATCTGTTCTGCAAGCTCATCCTCATTAATCAGGCCTCGACGGATCATCGAATGCGCGAGTGCCAGCAGCTGCCTCTCCGGAAATGGCACTTCCGCATAGTGTTCATCGACCAGCTTATCCTCCTCCCATCGACGCTCAACCGCATCAATTTTTTTATCGTTTACCGGTTCGCGTTCCTCTACAGGTTTACAGATATTAAACGGGCTCATATAGCCATTAGCCAGTGCGTCACACGTACATTCCAGGGCTATCCTCCACGGTGGATCAGGATTATCCACCCCATACTGCTCACTTAGATCATCCCAGACACGCCCTTCCCTCTTTATCTTCTCAAGCAATGAAATAGGAGAAGCATCAAGGCCACGGGCATCCATCTCTTTGTCCAGTTCAAGCTTATCCGGGTTTATATCAATCATAAAACCTCCTAATGACCTACAGGATTAATGGCAGGGTGAACTGGACGTTTATCCACATTGGTTTTACCGGGTTTAGGCACCGCCACACCAATCAGACAATCGCGGGTCACTATTTCTGCCAGCTGATCTTCTGTCCAGCCTTCCGTACCTTCAGGTCGAACTGGCAATACGATAAAGCGCGATTTTTGATTAGAGTCTTCGACACGTATCTCGACATCCTCAGGCACCACAAGACCAAACTCTGAAAGCACCTGTCTGGGCCAACGGACAATACGGCGACGATAATTGGGTGTACGATACCACTCGGGTGATTGACCGAGAATCGGTCTCGGATAACATGAACATAGTGTACATACAACCACATGTTTTAATTTTGGTGTATCTGCCACAACCCGCAGGTTACAGTAATCACTCGGTGTGCCAAAATGACTGGGCATGTCATGGATCCAGTCGATACCAACTTCCAGACTGGCTTTAACACCATCGGTCACTGCTAGTTTTTTATATTCAGGATCAAGCCACGCCTTGGCTACCAGGCGAGCTGCGGGCAATGGACCTACTGTTTCCATATACTCAGACCACTGCTGATGATCCTCTGCAGTGAACAACCCTTTCTCGATTGCCAGCTCACGAACAGCAATTTCAAGTACTTCAAAATCACTGATTTCATCGACCATGGGGGCGGCTTTATGTTTCTCTGCCATTAGCTTTTCCTCTTATTGTTTCTATTTTTATTCAGTCATCAAGTCAAATCTGATCTGACTTTTACACCAGGTTTCCTGCGACACCTTTTCTCTCAGACTAGCTCCAGCCAACGCTCGGATAACTCTGTCTCCAAGGTGTCATTAGCGTATGCATCAGGGTATTCAGGCCAGAGATCTTTCTGTTTGAAGATGACACTATAAAACCATTCAGGATTCTCACAATTGTCCCAGGCTTCATCTTCAGCAGGCGGACTCTCGTAGACCAGTTCAGCTACCGTGCATTCAGCACCACGGGTATAAAACATAGTACGAGAATAAAACAGGCTCGGTAAATCTTTAACTCGTACACGGTCGCCAACTTTGAACTTGGCGGGACCGGCCTCCCCCCTGAAACACTGTGGATCACCTACATTAGTGGCTTTTTTTATGTGATGTTCTCTATCATAATGTGTTTTACTCATAACGTTTTCTTACCTCATTCATCTTGTCGGACAACTCAGAGTTCGTAATATACTGCTTGTCTACCAAAATTCTTGCAGCCGTTAGTAGCCATCGACCATAATAGGACAGACCAAGGTACTGGGTTTGCCCCACATCAACATTTTGACGACGTCGCCTTTCCTCTGCGTTCCAGACACCACGCCAGGCAAGGACTTCACAGGTAATAAAAGTATTATGCTCCCATACCTCTTCTTCTTTCTCTTCCCACTGGATGGGCACATCAGGCTCACCACCGACATCATGCACCGCTCGCGTATATGCTCTAAAGTGGGCATTATCAATTAAATCGGGAAATGGCGCATGCTGCGGCAGATGTAACGATGGCTGTAGCTGGCAGCCAATATTGATATGCTGCATCACTTTCTTTCTATCAGGTGTCATAATTGTTTTACCTCTCCTAATTATTTATTTATTGATTCATATTAACTTTAAGAAACACTGGGCCATGGTGATTTCGCACATGAGACATATAAGTATTTCGCATATATACTAATAAAGAAAATTCATCAACACATACCTTGTACGATCTAGTGTAGAGAACCCATATGTAGCGGTCCAACA
>DROB01000332.1 GCA_011321985.1 Gammaproteobacteria bacterium
AAAATGATTTGAATAGCGGTATTGTAGGTGGTGTGCTGGTAAGTAACGATTATGCAGAAACAACGGTAAGTGGCTTGTTATTCTGGGAAGCGACAGGAATTTCTTCTCTGGAAGCCAGGTTTGGTTATACAGATCTGAGCTATGATGACCTGAATGACAGAGACTTTCAGGGTGTTAGTGGACGTTTAACGTACAGTTCAAAACTAACAGGAAAGACCCAGGTCAATGTGGCGGTATGGCATGAGACTTCCACGTTCAGGACAGAAATTTCCAGCTATGTCCTTTCCAAGGGAGCCAGTATCTCACCCAGATGGTCGGTGACACCAAAAGTTTATCTGGATGGCGAGGTGTCTTTTTCAAATGACGACTTCAAGGGGACCAATAAGATCAATCAGACTTTGGGACTTCCAAAGCGTGATGATGACACATGGCTGTACCGGGTCTCAGCAAACTGGGACCCGCGTAGTTTTGTGCGTTTATCGCTAAACTACAGAAATGAAAGCCGTAATTCGTCCGATGATATTCGTGACTTTGATGATGAGCAGGTTAATTTCAGAGTGCAGATTACCTATTAGTCGCTATCTGAATAAGGACACTTTCTTACTGCCCCAGGTATTATGTTAATGATGGTGGGCAGACCTATATGATTGGATTCGTCGGCTTGTCAGCGCCCATGTTAATATGAAAGTTGTCCAGATTAGTGAGGCTGACAAGGTAGGAGGCGCTGCGATTGCAGCATCTCGCCTGAACAGAGGGCTTAGAGTCCTGGGCGTAGATTCGTGCATGCTGGTTAACATAAAGGTTGACCAGGACGAGTCTGTTATAGGTCCAACATCAAGATTCGATAAGATTATTTCCCGAGTTTCCCCGCTGCTTGAACGTCTCCCGCGACAGTTTTCGAAAACTGAATATGACCTGATTTCTTCTGCATGGTTACCAGATCGTGTGTCTGGGCGTCTTGTACCTCTTGATGCAGATATCCTGAATTTGCACTGGATCAACAAAGGATTTATGCGGATTGAAACACTGCGTAAACTGAAACAGCCGATTGTATGGACATTACATGACATGTGGCCTTTTTGTGGTGGAGAACACTATACCGGTGAAAGTGAGCGATACAAGAAAGGCTATCGTTTCGATAATCGACCCGCAGGTGAGTCCGGGCTGGACATCAACAGGTGGATCTGGCTGCGCAAGAAAAAAACCTGGGCAGCCAAAAAAAATATGGTCATTGTTACTCCGAGTAAATGGCTGGCGGGGTGTGCAGCAGAGAGCGTCCTTTTTCGGGAGCACAGAATAGAAGTTCTACCTAACGGTATTGATCATGAACGATTCCATCCTATAGACCGCCTCTTGGCCCGGCAAATACTCGGGTTGCCTGCAGACAAGAAACTGATTCTGTTCGGCGCAGGATTTGCAACCAGTGATAAACGAAAAGGCTTTCATTTGCTGGTGGAAGCATTAAACAGGCTCGAGGCAAAGTATTCAAAAATAGATTATGAGCTGGTTATTTTCGGCGCATCTTCCGGAGACAGCAGCTTTTCTGCAAAAGCTCATTACCTGGGTAATCTGCATGACGAGATCAGTATGGCGATTATCTATGCAGCAGCTGATATTTTCGTATTGCCATCTCTGGAAGATAATCTGCCTAATACTGTTCTTGAGGCACTATCCTGCGGGACTCCGGTAGCTTCTTTCAACATTGGTGGAATGCCGGATATGATTGAGCATGAAAGGAATGGTTTCATGGCGCCTGCTTTTGATACAGACTTGTTGGCTGAAGGGATCGCCTGGATACTCGCTGATACAGAGCGATGGAAGGATCTGAGTGCGTCAGCGCGCAAAACGATTGAGCAATCGTTTACCCTGAAGCATTTTGCTACACGTTACCTCGATTTGTATCGTGATATTCTGGACTAACCAACGGTGATTATTGGTACGCATAATATTCTCGGCCTGTCGATTGCAGTTACATCGCTGGAAAAAGCAACAGATCACGTTATTCAGGATGTCCTGGCCTGTCGGAAAGGATATGTCTGCGCCGCGAACGTACACATGTGTATGGAGTCCAGTGATGATCCAGTATTCAGGGATATTGTAAATAATGCTGGATTGATTGTTCCAGACGGTAAGCCACTCTACTGGTGGATGAAGTCTCTTGGTGAAACTCAGGCAAATCAGATCAGAGGGCCAGACTTGTTTTTATCGCTTTGTAAAGAGGCCGAACGGCAGGGCATCTCTATCGCACTATACGGTGGCACCAGAAATACGGTTGAGCGTCTTGAAGTTTTTCTCCATGAGAAGTATCCCGCCCTCAATATTGCCAGGGCGATATCCCCCCCTTTCAGAGTGTTAACTGAAGCCGAAGAGAAATCACTTGTTGATGATCTGAATAGCTCGGGAGCACGGATAATGTTTGTCGCACTGGGTTGCCCCAAACAGGAAAAGTGGATGGCTGCACATAAAAATGTATTAGACCCGGTTATGGTTGGTGTGGGTGCTGCATTTGATTTCTATGCGGGTACGATACCTGTTGCACCCGAATGGATGCGAAATGCAGGTCTTGAATGGCTGCACCGGTTTGCATCTGAACCGAAACGTCTCTGGAAGCGCTATCTGTGGAACAACCCACGCTTCATCCTGCATTATGTCAAGGCAGTATTTAGCAAGTCTAAAAA
>DROB01000333.1 GCA_011321985.1 Gammaproteobacteria bacterium
CACATTGCCGCGGTCGACCACGCCTACTGCGTACTGGTTACGCGTGATCTTCATCGAACGCTGGTAGGAAGTGATGGTGTCCTGTAATAAACCGATATCGGTATCCTGTATGCGAAGCAGGAAGTAGTTCTGTGCGAGTTGTGCCTGCAACAGCAGTTTTACTGCCGCAAGATCGGCCTGGCTCGCCTGAGCGGCTGCACCACTGGCTTCTATATTGCGCTGGATTCGGCCCCAAAGATCGATCTCCCAGTTTGCCAGCAGGCCAAAATCATTTTTTCCACCGGCGGTCAGTGTCGGATATTTTCCGGCTCGGGCGACCTCACTGACAGATCGGGCCTGTCGTACACGTGCTTCTGCAGCCCTGAGAGTGTAATTTTGAAGCTCGAGTTGTGCCATCAACTGATCGAGATCGTGGTCACCGTATATCGTCCACCAGTGTGCATTCGTCGATGCCTCTCCGGTTTGTGGCTTAATGGTATCGGCTGCTTCCTTAAAGGTGGTCGGTAGGTCCATGGTCGGGCGTTCGTAGTCGGGACCGACAGTGGTACACGCGACATTGAGCAGAGCAAGGACGATGGGGGACAGGGTACGATAAATTGTAATTCTAGTCATAGCTATCAGGGTGTCGGGTTTTTGATGACAGATGTTGGGCTCATGGCGGGCAACTCCGGCTGGAAAAGCTTGCGTGTCCAGGTGCTGAACCGGTCGAGATAAAGAAACACCACCGGTGTCGTATAGAGGGTTAGCAACTGGCTCATGATCAATCCGCCACCGATCGAAATACCCAGCGGTTGACGCATCTCCGCCCCGTTACCGTGGCCTAATGCCAGTGGGATCGCGGCGAGTAATGCGGCAAGTGAAGTCATCAAGATAGGCCGAAAGCGCAACAGGCAGGCCTCGAATATCGCTTCTCGCGGTGAGGCATCGGTGTTGCGTTGTGTCTCGAGCGCAAAGTCGATCATCATGATCGCATTCTTCATGACGATGCCGATGAGCATGAAGATACCGATCATGGCGATGACGCTGAATTCGGTCTGAAAAAACATCAGTGCGAGCAGGGCACCGACACCGGCAGATGGCAGCGTCGAAAGGATGGTCAATGGATGCACCAGGCTTTCGTAGAGTACCCCGAGTACGATATACAGGGTGAGAAAAGCGGCGAGGATAAGCGCAGGCTGACTGTCCAGCATCTCCTTGAAAGCACGTGCCGAACCCTGGTAGCTACCACGTATCGAACTGGGTGTGGCTATATCGCTGAGGGCACCATTGATCGCCCGTGTCGCTTCCGATAGCGAAACCCCTTTAGCCCGATTGAAGGAAATCGTGGTCGCAGGGAGCAGGGAATGGTGGTTGACACTGAGAGAGGTATCGGTCTGTTCATGGCGGGCTACCTGAGACAGAGGTACCTGATCACCCGACGGCGTACTGAGATGCAGGTGATCCAGTGCCTCCGGTGACTGAGCATATTCGGGTGCGGTCCCCATGATCACACGATACTGATTCAACGGTTGATAGATGGTCGAGACCGACCGCTGTGAAAAAGCGTTATTGAGCACGATGTCTATCTGCCGGGGGCTGATGCCCAGACGCGCTGCTGCATCACGGTCGATGAAGAGTGTGGTCTGAAGCCCCTTGCCCTGCTCGTCGGTATCGACATCGATCAGCTCGGGTAGTTGTGCCAGTGCCTGACGGATGCGCGGTTCCCACTGGCGAAGCGTGTTCAGGTCATCGGCCTGGATGGTGTATTCGTAAGACGAGCGGCTCCTGCGGCCTCCGACCTTGATGTCCTGCACCGGTTTGAGATTGAGCGTAGCACCGGGTACGTTGCTCAGACGGGCGCGCAGCCTGGTCACGATTTCATTGGCATTGGCATCGCGTTCAGATAGTGGTTTGAGCATGACGAACACCGAACCAGTATTGCGCTGGGCACCACCGGTGAAACCGACGACGTTTTTAACAGCAGGGTCGTCGCGTACGATGTCGATAAAATCACTCAATTTTTTCTCCATCATCTGAAATGATGCGCTCTGCTCGCCCCGGATACGACCTGAGAGCTGGCCTGTGTCCTGTTGTGGAAAGTAACCTTTGGGAATAATGACATAGAGGTAAACATTCAGAAATATCGTTACCAGCAGGACCAGCATGGTGAATGCCGGGTGTTTAAGAACCCAGGTCAGACTGCGTTCATAGCCGGACAGCAGTGCCGAAAAGCCCCGTTCGCTCCAGTGGTAGAAACGACCGTGCTGGTGCGCGTCTGTAACGGGTTGCAGTAGCTGTGCACACAACATCGGTGCCGTGCTTAGAGAGACCACCAGTGAGATCAGTATGGCGACAGACAGAGTGACGGCAAATTCACGGACGAACAGGCCTACGTAACCGCCCATGAACAGCATCGGAATAAACACCGCGACCAGGACCAGTGTCATCGACAGGACGGTTGGCCCGACCTGTTTTGCCCCACGCAGTGCCGCTTCTTTTGGAGTAGCGCCCTTCTCTATATGGCGCGAGATATTCTCCAGCACGACGATGGTGTCATCAACCACGAAACCGACGACGATGGTGAGTGCCATCAGTGACAGGTTATCGAGTGTGTAATCCAGCAGGTACATTACGGTGAAGGTGCTGATGAGAGAGACCGGTACGGCGATGGTCGGAATTAATGCGGCACGTGCGTTACGCAGGAACAGTAAAACCACCAGTGTTACCAGCACCACAGCAATCATCAGCGTGTGACCCGCATCGCTCATCGAGGCGCGTACAGTCGAGGTGCGTTCCATCATGACGGCGACATCGATGGCGGCTGGAAGTGATGCCTGTAAGGTAGGTAGCACATCGGTCACACGTTCTACTGTTTCGATGATATTGGCATTGGGCTCACGCCGGATGATCACCAGAACGGCGGGTTTGCCGTTGGCAGAACCGGCATTGCGCGTATCCTGTACCGAATCGACAACATCGGCGACATCAGCGAGTTTGACCGTCGCGCCATTGCTGCTGTACCCGACGATAACGGGCAGGTATTCAGCAGCACTGCGCGCCTGGCTGTTGGCTGAAATCTGCCAGTGATGCTGGTCGTCTTCCAGTGCGCCCTGGGGCAGGTTCGAGTTGGATGATGCGATGGCCTTGCGTACTTCTTCAAATCCGATACCGTATTTGTGCAGGGCCTGGGGGTTTAGCTCGACCCGCACAGCCGGTAGTGAGCTGCCACCGATCTCGACCTCACCGACACCCCTGAGTTGTGACAGTTTTTGAGCGATAATGGTCGAAGCTACATCGTACATCTGCCCCTGACTCATGGTATCCGAGGTGAGTCCCAGAATGATGATAGGGGCATCTGCCGGATTGACCTTGCGGTAGCTGGGGTTGGTGGGCAGGCCGGCGGGCAACAGGCTCTGGGCGGCATTCAGTGCTGCCTGCACGTCTCGCGCGGCACCGTTGATATCACGATCGAGGTCGAACTGCAGCACGATTCGTGTTGCACCCAGCGCGCTGCGTGAGGTCATCTCGGTGATGCCGGCGATACGTCCCAGGGAGCGTTCAAGGGGTATCGTCACTGCAGATGCCATGGTTTCCGGACTTGCACCGGGCAGGGAGGCTTTTACCTTGATGGTAGGAATATCTACCCGGGGTAATGGCGCGATCGGAAGCAGGTGCAGGGCGACCATACCGACCAGCATCAGGCCAACCGTGAGTAGCGTGGTCGCAACGGGGCGGAGAATGAATGGCGCGGAGAAATTCATGCTGGCTAACTCATGCGCGTTTATCGTCGTGTTGCGAGGAACCGGCCAGCCGTTCGAAGGCGAGATAAACCACCGGTGTGGTGAACAGGGTCAGCATCTGGCTGACGATCAATCCACCGACCAGCGTGATACCGAGAGGATTTCGCAGTTCAGAACCGACTCCCGTACCGAACATCAATGGCAGCGCGGCGAGCAGGGCGGCCATCGAGGTCATCAGGATAGGGCGAAAGCGTAACAGACTGGCCTGGTATATCGCATTACGTGGTGACAGGTTTTGCTCACGTTGTGCATCGAGTGCAAAGTCGATCATCATGATCGCATTTTTCATGACGATGCCGATCAGCAGTATGATACCGATGATCGAAATCACGTTTAGTTCGTGGCCGGATAACATCAGCGCGAGTAGTGCGCCGACACCGGCTGAAGGCAGGGTAGAGAGGATGGTGATGGGATGGATATAACTCTCATAGAGTACGCCTAACACGATGTATACGGTAACGATCGCGGCCAGGATCAGCAATACCTGACTGGTCAATGATGCTCGAAATGCCAGTGCCGAGCCCTGAAATTTCAACTGGGTACTGGCCGGTAGATGCAGTTCCTGGCGCACGGTTTCGATGGTATCGACGGCTTCGCCCAGTGAAGAGCCCGGTGCAAGATTGAACGAGATAGTCGCTGCCGGGAACTGGCCGATACGGGTGATTGCCAGCGGCGCGGTACGCTCGCTTACCTGTGCGATAGATGACAGAGGAATCTGTCGTGCGAGACCCGGTGTAGTCGTGTTTGTCGCACCTTTAGCAGCGCTGATATAGACGTTTTCGAGTGCTGCCAGTCCGTCACGGAAGGCGGGTTTGACCTCGAGAATGACATGCTGTTGATTGCTCGATGTGAACAGGGTGGATATCTGACGTTGTCCGAAGGCATTATACAGGGCGTTACCCACTGCGAACGGTGTGATACCCAGACGACCTGCGACGGCACGATCGATTTCGACGTGCGCCTGAAGCCCCGCTTCCTGCTGGTCGCTGGTCACGTCAGACAATTGTGGCTCGTCACGCAGCCTGGCTACCAGCCGTGGCACCCATTCGCGCAGGATATCGGCATCGGCATCTTCGAGTGAAAGCTGGTATTGGGTACGGCTGACCTGGTATTCGATGGTCAGGTCCTGTACCGGCTGCATGTACAGTTTGATACCTTTGACTTCGCTGAGCGCGATCTGCAGGCGTTGCATCACTTCGATGACACCCGCATCACGTTGTGACAGCGGTTTCAGGTTGATCAGCAGGCGACCGCTGTTGAGTGTGGCGTTGCTGCTGTCTACGCCGATGAATGATGACAGACTCTGCACTGCGGGGTCTTGCAGGATAACCCGGCCCAGAGCCTGCTGGCGTTCGGCCATGGCGCTGAAGGAGATGCTCTCGGGTGCCTGGGATATACCCTGGATGGCAGAGGTGTCCTGAATCGGAAAGAAGCCTTTGGGAATGATGATATACAGGATAATGGTCAGCAACAGTGTCGCCACGGCGACGACCAGTGTCAGGCGTTGGCGCGCCAGCACCCAGTTAAGCATAACCCCATAATATTCGATCACGTTATCGAACCAGACACCACTGGAACTGAACATGTGCCCATGTTGTTGTCTGGGTGCATAATGCAGGAGCCGTGCACACATCATCGGTGTCAGCGTCAGCGAAACCACGGCAGAGATCAGGATAGCCACCGACAGCGTGATGGCGAACTCACGGAACAGCCGGCCGATCACATCCCCCATGAAAAGCAGCGGGATCAGCACCGCTATCAGCGACACGGTCAGCGAGATAATGGTGAGGCTGATCTGACGTGCGCCTTTGATGGCTGCCAGCAGCGCGGTTTCACCGGCCTCGATGTGGCGCATGATATTTTCGATCATCACGATGGCATCGTCGACCACGAAACCGGTGGCGATGATGAGTGCCATCAGCGTGAGATTGTTGACCGAGAAACCGGCCAGGTACATTACGGCGAAAGTCCCGATGAGCGATAATGGTACTGCGACACTCGGGATGAGGGTGGCCGGCACGTTTCGCAGGAACAGAAAGATGACCATTACCACCAGTGCCACAGCGAGCAGTAACTCGAACTGCACGTCGTTCACCGAAGCACGGATGGTCTCGGTACGGTCGGTCAGCATGGTGACATTAACTGCTGCGGGCAGTGATGCCTGTAGTTGTGGCAGTAACTTTTTGATGCGGTCGACCACTTCGATAACATTGGCATCCGGCTGGCGCTGGATATTGACGATGAGTGCTGACGATTCATTCGCCCATGCAGCGAGTTGCGTATTCTCGATGCCGTCGAGGACATCGGCAACATCAGACATGCGTACCGGTGAACCGTTGCGGTAAGCGACGATCATGGTATTGAAATCGTCGGCAGTTTTGAGCTGGTCGTTGGCATTGATGGTCGATGCCTGTGTGGCACCATCAAACCCGCCTTTGGGCAGGTTCGAGTTGGCATTATTGATGGCGATGCGCAGGTCGTCGAGCGAAAGTTTGTAGGCGGCGAGCGCATTCGGATTAGCCTGTATGCGGATAGCCGGTCGTTGTCCACCACTGATACTGACCAGGCCAACCCCTGATAACTGGGATATTTTGGCGGTCAGCCGGGTTTCGGCCAATTGTTCGATACTGGGCAGCGGCAGGGTATCCGATGTCAGTGCCAGGGTGACGATAGCCGGGTCAGCGGGGTTGATCTTGTTGTAGATAGGCAGTTGGGGAAGATCACGTGGTAGCAGGCTGATCGCGGCATTGATCGCGGCCTGCACGTCCTGTTCAGCGACATCCAGCGCCAGCGCCAGGCTGAATTGCAGGGTGATGATCGATGCCCCCCCTGAGCTGGTGGAGGACATCTGGTTCAGGCCGGGTATCCGGCCGAACTGGCGTTCGAGTGGTGCGGTGATGGTTGAGGTAACTACTTCCGGACTCGCCCCTGGATATAAAGTCACCACCTGGATGATCGGATAATCAAATTTGGGTAGTGCTGATAGCGGTAATAGCCGGTAGGCGAAGAGGCCAACGAGCAGGATGGCTATCATCAGTAATGAGGTTGCTACTGGCCTAAGAATGAATGGACGCGAAATATTCATGGACAGGAAACTCGGTGATTCAGGTAATCAGGAATTGCCGCTAACACGTGAGTTCTGTGCTCGAGCCTGTGGTTTGCTACCTTTATTGTCGTTATTCAGTTCGCGCTCTCCCATATTGCTCGAGGGTGTGTCACGGGTGACGATTTTGACTTTAGCTCCTTCCCGGAGTCTATCCACGCCGTCGACGACGACGGTAGTGCCTGCAGAAATGCCGCTTTCGATAGCGGTGGTTTCATCTTCCGAAGGGCCGGTTTTTACCGGGGTTACGGTAACTGTCTGGTCATCTTTAACGACATAAACAAACGTTCCTGTCGCGCCCCGCTGGATAGCGGTTGTGGGTAACAGGATAGCCTCGGGCAGCGTTTCGACAGCCATCTTCACATTGACGAACTGATTAGCGAAAAATGTCCTGTCGCTGTTAGGTAACTCTGCCTTGAGTTTGATGGTGCCGGTTGCCGTATCGATCTGATTATCAGCGGCCAGTAACCGGCCCTGACCTATTTTCTTTTTCAGAGCACGATCATAGATGTCTACCGGGATGTGATCACCGGTGTTCAGCAGTTTCATCACCCGTGGCAGGGCATCTTCGGGAATAGAGAAGATGACGCTGATCGGGTCCAGTTGCGTGATGACTACGATGCCTTTGGGGTCAGACTCGCGCACGATATTCCCCGGACCAACCTGGCGAAAACCCACGCGGCCACTGATAGGTGCGATGATACGTGCATATGAGAGTTGCAGTTTTGCATTCTTGACGACTTCCTGGTCCGTCTGTACTGCCGCCTGATACTGGTGTACCAGTGACTGTTGCGTATCGAACTGTTTTCGGGAAACGGAGTCCTGCGCCAGCAGTGTCTTATAGCGATCAAGATCAATATTTGCATTATCGAGTAGTGCCTGGTCGCTCACCTGTTGTGCGGTGGCGAGCCGGAGCTGTACTTTAAATGGAACCGGGTCTATCTGGGCGAGAAGGTCGCCTGCTTTGACCATCTGGCCCTCTTCAAATGCGATACTGAGGAGTTGACCACTGACGCGGCTGCGTACCTCGACCACATTGAGTGGCGTTACGATACCGAGTCCGTATTGATAGATATTGAGTTCACCCTGACGTACAGGAGCGACCACCACCGGTGTTGCTTCGGGCAGGGTGCCAGCGTGATTTTTTGTTTTGCTCTTTTCCTGATGTCGGGTGGTAGTCGGTGGTTCGGCTGGTTGAGAGCCGGCATACCATATCACGCTGCCAGCGACCACCAGTCCCAGAATGGTGATCATCAGTATCGGATGGCTACGCAACCAGTATCCCGATTGCGTAGCAGTAACGCGCAGAGGAGGGGTGTTAGGGCCGGAGTTTGATGTCATGTGGTTGCAACTTTTTTGAGGATAAAACCCTTAAATATACCCAAGTGAAACCCGTTTGTATAGTCAGCCCTGTTCAATCTGAAATGTGGCTGATCAGGTATGCATCGTTCATATTAATCGGTCGTTTCAATGAGGTTTTGTCCTTGTCCGTTTAAACCGGTATCGAGCTTCACCGCAAAACATATTTCAATCCAGCAAACACACCCTAACCTGTAGGAGCGGTTTGCAAACCGCGATTGCCCGCATAGAAATTATGCGGTCAGATTAAAACGCCCATAAGCTATTCAGCGCCACCACCATACCATCAAATAGCGACTGAGCAAAAGATTTTCCACCCCGCCCAATAAGCCCGTGATCAGCGACTCTCAGGATGATAAAAACAATAGCGCGGAAAGTCACCGTAACTCGACTTTAATAAACCCGTTATGACCCTGTCAATAGTGTAAAATTCCGTCCGGGAGTTGGCCAGGTGATCGCGCCGGACAGTCTTGTTACTGTCCGGGGAGGAAAGTCCGGGCTCCACAGGACAGAGTGCCAGGTAACACCTGGGGGGCGAAAGCCTACGGAAAGTGCAGCAGAAAATAAACCGCCTATTTAGTTATGGGGTCAGATCTTTAGTTCTGGTCTCATGCAACTGTAGGTAAGGGTGAAATGGTGCGGTAAGAGCGCACCGCGCAGCGGGTAACCGTTTGTGGCAAGGTAAACCCCACTCGGAGCAAGACCAAATAGGGGAACATAATGCGTGGTCCGCGCTGTTCCCGGGTAGGTTGCTTGAGATGCATGGTGACATGTTATCCAGATGAATGATTACCCACGACAGAACCCGGCTTATCGGCTGACTCCCTTTTTTTATTTTTTGTTTTCATGCTTATCGCATGGGGCACATTGTTTCTTTCTTTTTTTGATCGTTACTTCTTCTTTTATTTAGGCATTGTGGGTCTCGCCCCACTGGCGAGTGACTCTTTTGCTACAGCCCAAAAGAGTAACCAGAAAAGGCCGCCACTACGGCTGGCGCCCCGCATAAAGACGCGGGGTTCCCATTTATATGGCAGGGGGATCATGCTGTGAAATAACTCGCAAAAGGCGCTCAAACAGATTTCACAGACGGCCCATGATCCCCCTGCCATATAAATGGCTTGCCTAAGGTGGACAAGGTCAAAGGCAAAAGCAGGGTTTTCATCTGGCTGAGAGTTTTATTCTGCGGGTTATGGGGCTGCGTTTTGGCACCTGGTCTGGATCGGCTTTGCTTGTGTTTTTGATCTTGTTTTTCTTCTTTCTTCTTTATTTTTTTCTTTTGACTTACTCCCCACCTCAGCAAGCCATTGAAGGGCGGGGTTTATCATGGGCCTTCTGTGGAATCTGTCTGAGCGTCTTCTGCGAGTTGTTTCACAGCATGATTTCCCTGCCATATCAATGGGAACCCCGCGTCTTTATGCGGGGCGCCAGCCGTA